>JANNKN010000362.1:0-1520 GCA_031396315.1 Deltaproteobacteria bacterium | reverse complement strand
TTCTACCGCGAATGTGACCGCGCGTACCCCAACTCTCGCTTCATCCTCACGACCCGCGACGAGGAGAAGTGGGTTCCTTCGTGCGCGAACCACTTCGATCCGAGCGCCTTTCAGCCCAACCAAGCGGCACGCCTGCTGTGCGAGCGCGTGTACGGGACGCCGGTCTACGACGAAGCTCTATTTCGCGCGGCCTTCCGGCGCCACAACGCCGGAGTCCGCGAGTACTTCGCGACCCGACCAGGCGACCTTCTGACCATCGACATCGCCGATTCCGAGAAGTGGGCACCGATCTGCCGCTTCCTCGGCGTGCCCGAGCCCACCGAACCGTATCCGCACGAGAACAAGGCGAGCCGGGTGCCGACACCGATCAAGAACGTCGTGCGCCGCTTCCAGCGCGAAGTTCGCCGCGCCGCGAAGAAGCTGACGCAGCCGCAATGACGTCACCGCCGCCCGCGGCGCAGCGTCCGCTCGCGCTCGCGGTGATCCTGCTCAACTACCGACGGCACGATCTCGTCGTGGATTGCCTCGCCACCCTCGAGCCGGAGCTGCGCGGGCGCAGCGACTGGTGTGTGATCGCAGTCGACAACGACTCGCGCGATGGGTCCGCTGCGCGGATTCGTGCGGCGATCGGCGAACGCGGCTGGTCGGGCTGGGTGCAGGTCGTCGAATCCCCGCGCAATGGGGGCTTCTCTTTCGGTAACAACTCGGGGATTCAGGCGATTGCTGCCGAGAACTACTTGCTGCTCAACAGCGACACGCTCGTCCGGGCGGGAGCACTCGGAGCAATGCTGGACGCGATGCGAGCGCAGCCCGACGTGGGATTGCTCGGGCCACGTCTCGAAGATATCGACGGCACTCCGCAAGAGAGCTGCTTCCGATATCACACGCCCTGGAGCGAGCTGATGGCTGCCGCGCAGACGGGGCCGATCTCGCGCCTGCTGCGCGGCTACCAGATCGCGCTGCCGGCCGCCGCGGCTCCGCATGACACGCCGTGGATCAGCTTTGCGTGCGTGCTGCTGCGTCGCGATGCACTCGCGCAAATCGGGCCGCTCGACGAGGGCTTCTTCATGTACTTCGAAGACATGGACTACTGCCGGCGCGCCTGGGCCAAGGGATGGCGCGTTCGCTACGAACCGGCCGCGCGCGTCGTGCATCTACGCGGCGGCAGCTCGCCCGTAAAGCAGGCCTTCGCCGAACGCCGCCGCGTGCCTCGGTATTACTTCGCGGCGCGCTCGCGCTACTTCGCAAAGCATTACGGAGGCGTCGGCGGGGTCGTGCTCGCCAACGCGGCGTGGCTCGCAGGCCGCGCGATCTCGTTCGCGCGCGAGCTCATCGGAACGAAGCCGCGGCACACCGCGGAACGCCACGCGCGCGACATCTGGACGCGCTGGGCGAAGCCGCTCGAGCCGCCGGAGATGCCGCCCGCGTGATCGACGGCCCCGATTTCATGATCATCGGCGCAATGAAGAGCGCGACCAGCACGCTCCACGAGCAGCTTGCCGCGAACCCGGGCTTCTTCA
>JANNKN010000283.1:0-1706 GCA_031396315.1 Deltaproteobacteria bacterium | reverse complement strand
AGCCACGACACCGGAGGTGCTCGAGCGGCTCACACGCGGGGGCAACGTAATGGAGGCGCTCGAGGCCTTGCTGCGCATGCGGCAAGCGTGCTGCCATCCGCGGCTGGTGCCGGGCCAGCAGCTCGATGCGTCGGCGAAGCTCGAGCTGCTCGCGGACCGCCTCGTAACGATCGCGGCGGAGGGCCACTAGGCGCTCGTCTTCTCGCAGTGGACGGGGCTGCTCGATCTCGTCGAACCGCGGCTGCGCGACGTGGGGCTCGATTTCGTGCGCCTGGATGGCTCGACGCGCGATCGCGGCGAAGTCGTCGCGCGCTTTCAGGCAAACGATGGGCCGCCCGTGTTTCTGATCTCGCTGCGCGCCGGCGGCACCGGGCTCAACCTAACAGCTGCGGATCACGTCTTCCTGCTCGACCCGTGGTGGAACCCCGCGGTCGAAGACCAAGCCGCCGACCGCGCGCACCGAATTGGGCAAGAGCGGCCCGTGCTCGTGCATCGCCTGGTCGCGCAGGACACCGTCGAAGAACGCATCCTCGTCCTGCAGGAGAGCAAGCGCGCGCTCGCGGCCGCGGCACTCGACGGCGGCACGGGGGGCGAGCTCACGCGCAACGACCTGCTCGCGCTGCTTCAGTAGCCAGGCGAGCCGGGCCGGGCGTGCGGGTTCGCCCGGCTGAGGCGCGCGAGCGAAGCCGTATTGGATATACGGCGAGCGATGCGCAACGAAACCAGGCGGGTGAAGACGCACGCCCGGCGATGCCGCTAAGGTGCGCAGCCGTGCAAGAGCAAGCCGACATCGACGCGCGCGTCCGAGCCGACATCGCGCACTTCGGTTGGCATCTGGTGATGATTCCGCCGACGCCCGAATCGACGGGCTGGGTCCACACGATCGGGCTCAGCGAACGCTTCGAGCACCCGGAGCTGATCGTGTTCGGCAATGACTTCTCCGTGCTCTCGCCGCTGCTCAACGCGCTCGGGGAGCGCATTCGCGGGGGCGTCCGCTTCGAACCCGGCAGCGAGCTCAGCAACCTGCTCGAGGGCCTGCCGCTGGTCTTTCGCGGCGTCGCGCCCAAGTGGATCGAGCCATTCCTCGGCAATGCCGCCTGGCACTACAAGCGCGATCGCATAGAAGCGCTGCAGTGCTTCTGGCCGGATCCGGCCGCCTGCTTTCCGTGGCAGCCAGAGTTCGAGGCCGCGTTGCGTGAGGATCAGCCGCTGCTTTACGAGCACGAAACGCACAGGGCGCTGACCGAGCGGATGATCGCGGCGCTGCGCGCGGACGGCGCCCTGTGACGCTGCACGTCGCGATCGCGGGCGCGGGGATCGCGGGGCTCGGCGCTGCGCTCGCACTCGGGCGCGCGGGGCACCGCGTGACGCTGCTGGAGCGCGACGCGACGCCGCTGCCTGCGAGCCCAGTCGAAGCGTTCGCACGCTGGGATCGCCGCGGCGCACCGCAGGTGAAGCACTCCCACGCGTTCCTCGCACGGCTGCGCAACTTGTTGCGCGACCGCGCGCCCGATGCGCTGGCGGCGTTGCTCGCCGCCGGCGCCGAGGAGCTGCCGCTCGCGAACCTGTTGCGGCCGGGCATCGACGACGCCTCCCCCAGGCCTGGCGACGAAGATCTGGTGCTGCTCGCGTGCCGCCGCATCACCTTCGAGTGGGTGCTGCATCGCCTCGCAGAGCGCGAAGCGAACGTGACGCTGCGCGACGGC
>JANNKN010000275.1:0-3817 GCA_031396315.1 Deltaproteobacteria bacterium | reverse complement strand
GCGGGCGAGTTGACGAGCACGTTGCCCACTGAGAGCAGCGTCACGTCGACGTCGATCACCTCGGCGACCGTGATCACGTGCGGGTTGCTGTTCGCGGTGACGGGCGAGCCGCCGACGTCCGCGCTGACACTCGCGGTGTTGGTGATGTCGGTGCCCGCGGCAGTGCCGACCGCATGCGCGGCGGCACTCGGCAGCAGCGCTGCGACCCACGCCGCTGCGATGAACGAGCGCAGCGCACGCGCGCCCGAGAATCGTCCCGTATTGGCCATCTTCCTCTCCTCCGGTTTCATTGCACGCGCGCTTGAAAGCGCAGTTCGAAGCTGGGCGTGGCCGCGCCACTCGCGCCGGCGAACGTTCCGCTCGGGCGAATGCGGATGGCGCGAACCGCGGTGTCGTATCCGTTCGCGTCGGGCACCGGCGTGTACGTGAACGTGTTCGTGCCGTTGTCGAACTCGAGGTCGTCGGTGGTGCTGCCGAGGCTCGTAAACACGAGCGAGAGCCCGCTCGCAGTCACGCCGTTGACGAAGAGCACCGGGCTCGCGCCGCCGAAGCCGTTGACGAAGAGCGCGACCTGCGCCGGAATCGGATCGGCTATCGCGATCGAGTCGACATCAGGCGAGCCCGAGCCTTCGTTGGTGACGCCGATCGCGTACCGCACGTTCGCGCCAGGGATCGCCTTCGGATTCGTCGCGCCATTCGCCGGGTCGTTGAGCACGACGGAGCTCTTGATCACGAGCACGTCCGGCAGCTGCACGATCGTGGTCGGATCGGTCGCGGTGTTGTTGGTGGCGACGTTGTCGAACGTGGGGTTCGCGACGGTTGCGGTGTTGGTGACCGAAGCCGGCGCGTTGGCCGCGACGCTCACCGTCAGCGTGATCGCGGGGAGCGCGCCGCCGCTCGCGATCCCGGTCGCGCTCGTGCAGGTGACGACCTGTGCGACCGCGCCGCAGGTCCAGCCCGTGCCGGCGGCGGACACGAACGTCAGGCCCGTGGGCAGCGTGTCCGTGACCGTCGTCGTGCCGCTCGCCGCGCTCGGACCCGCGTTCGAGACCGTGAGCGTATAGGTGCCGTTCTGACCGGTGGTGAAGTTTCCGCTGTGAGACTTCGTGAGCGCGAGGTTGGCGATCGGAACGTTCGTGACGCTGAAGACTTCCGCGCTGAGCAGCACGAGGTCGCCGCCGCTCGAGTACTGCGTCGTCGCCGAAGTCTGCCCGGCCGTAACGAGCGACGTGACGTTGTAACGGTCGAAGTCGACGCCGTAGGTGGTCGCGCTGCCGATGATGTTGCTGGCAGAATTGAACTGGTTGTTGAGTGGGTTCAAGGCGTCGGTGAGCGCCGTCCCCTGGAAACGCAGGTTCTCCGTCTGGCCGTTGAAGCTCGTCGAGTTCTCGGTGTCGCCCTCCCAGGTGACGTGAGAGACGAACGCGTCGATGCCCGAAGGCGGGACCTGGAAGTTGTTGTCGACGATCGAGAGCTGCGCGCCGCGGAAGCCGCGGAAGCCATCGGAGATGTTCACGACGCGCAGCGGCTGCGACGCGAGGCTGTAGACGACGACCAGACTCCAGCCCGAGACGACCGCGGCGGACGAGCAGTACGGGTTCGCGTTGTCCACCGCGAGGTTCGAGAGCGTGTACGTCGCGTTGCCGGTGACGAGCGAGGTCACGTCGGCGTAGCCGCCAAAGAAGCTCAGCAGCGTCGCGCCGTTGAGGTACGTGTCTGTGAACGTGCGGCTGGCTGTTACTGCGAGCGTCGGCCCAGCCGATCGCGCGAACGTGACCTGTGAATCCACGGTCGTGCCGGAGCCGGCCCAATAGAGGTGAGCCGCGACGATCGTTGCGCCGGCCGGAACGCCCGAGAGAGCGCGCGCGCCAGTGGCGTTCAGTGAGCACGCGTTCACCGAGTTCGGGTTCGAGCGCAGCGTTCCCGCCGTACCGGTGAACTGGATGTTGCCCGCGTAGCTGCGGAACAAAGCGATCGGCGTCTGCGCGAGCGCGGGCGCCGCGACGAGCAACGCGCACAGCACGAGCCAGCGCGCGACTCGCACGAGTTGTTGGGGAGCCGCGCGCGCACGAGCGCCCGCGCCCCCTCGCAAAGGGCTACGCATTTTCACGCAGACGGATTCGTCAGAACGACGTATCGATTGAATGGTGAATTGCGTGTTAGTCGCTTCGCATTCGCGACGGATGTGCGATCGAACTGCGTGCCCGCTGCGCGCGGCACTCAGCCAAAAACGACGACCGCTGAATGATTTAGGCGAGTTGCTGCGCGCTCGTGGAGGGGGCTCTCATGCGCATTCGAGCAGCTGGGCGAGCGGGTTCTCGAGCAGCGCCACATCTGGCACGCGACAAGCGGCAGCCGGGTAGCTCAACGGGGCCTAGAGATAGGGACGCTCGTGCTTGGGAGACGGCTTCCTCTCGCGCCCCGCGACGGCCCGGCACCCGCGACACGAGACATGCGCCTCTGCTACCGGTGGCTCGCCGAGAGGAGCGCACCATGCCCGGACCCGCACCCGAGGACTCTGTCGTCGAAACGCGCTTCACGCGCACGCTACGGCCGGGCACGCGCAGCGCGGCGCACGCGACGCGCGACGATATCCGCCTGCTCTCGCCGGACTTCTACGACGACCCGCACGAGCGCTTCACGTGGATGCGTGCGAACGCGCCAGTCTACTGGGACGACGCGACCGGCATCTGGGGCATCACTCGCCACGCCTACCTGATGACCGTCGCGCGCGACTGGGAGACTTTTTGCTCTGGCGAGGGCTCGCGCCCCGACAGCTCGGTGCCGAGCATGATCAACATGGACCCGCCACAGCACATCCTCCGGCGCAAAATCATCTCCGCCGGCTTTACGCAACGTCGCGTGCAGGACCACGAGCCCTTTCTGCGGCGCAAGGTTCGCGAGTTGATCGATGCGGTCGCCGTGCGCGGCGAATGCGACTTCGTGCGCGAGATCGCGACGCCTCTGCCGATGCACATGATCGCGGAGCTGATGGGCCTCCCCAAAGCCGACCACGAGACGCTGCTTCACTGGTCGGACTTGTTCGCGACCGGCAACGAAGAGATCGGCGACCAAGTGCGCGATGCCGTGATCGGCTACGCCGAGTACATCAAACGCATCATCGCCGCGCGCCGCGGCGGCAGTGCCGAGGACCTCGTGAGCCTCGCCGTCAACGCCGTCGTCGACGGCGAACGGCTCAGCGAGGACGACCTGATCTTCGAGACGATGCTGGTGCTGGTCGGCGGCGACGAGACGACGCGCCACGTGATCTCCGGCGGCCTCGCCGCGCTGCTCGAGAATCCGGAGCAGCTGCAGAAGCTGCGCGCGCGCCCAGAGCTCGTGCCGAGCGCGATCGAAGAGATGCTGCGCTGGGTGACACCGATCCAGAACATGAATCGCACGGCAACGCGCGACACGGAGCTGGGCGGCCAGGAGATTCGCGCGGGCGACCGAATGTTGTTGCTCTACCCCTCCGCGAATCGAGACGAGCGGGTGTTCGAGCGACCCTTCGAGTTCGAGATCGAGCGCAGCCCGAACGATCACGTGGCGTTCGGTGGCTTCGGCCGGCACCACTGCCTCGGGGCGCAGCTGGCGCGGCTCGAGCTGCGGGTGCTGTTCGAGGAGTTGCTCGCGAGATGGACGCACGTCGAGCTCGCGGCGCCTGGAAAGGCGTTGCGGAGGCGGCGCGGGACCTTCGTTCTCGGGATTGAGGAGATGGGCGTGCGGTTTACGCGGGCCTGAGGGCTTGTCGCGGTCGATTCGGAGGCGAGTTGCGGGATCCGGATTCTCGTCGCGGGCGCCGCGCATTGCGGGGGGC
>JANNKN010000271.1:0-9878 GCA_031396315.1 Deltaproteobacteria bacterium | reverse complement strand
CGTCAACGTCAGCGAGCCGGTACTCGAGATGAAGAGGATCGAGCCGCTGCCCTGCTCGACCATCCTCGTGCCCAACACCGAGGTCAGCCGGAACGGGCCCTTCAGGTTGGTGCCGAGCACTTTGTCCCAGAGCGCTTCGCTGACGTTGACGACGTGGTCGTAGAGCGGCGACATCCCCGCGTTGTTGACGAGCACGTCGACGCGGCCGAAGTGAGCCAGCGCCGTCTCGGCGAGCTTCTCGTTCTGCGTCCAATCGCTGACGTTGCACGCGACCGGCAGCGCGCGGCGGCCGGTTTCCTTGCGCACCTGTTCGGCGAGCGCCTCGCAGCTCTCGAGCTTGCGGCTCGCGATCACGACGTCGGCGCCGGCATGCGCAAAGGCGAGCACCATCTCTCTACCCATGCCGCGGCTGCCGCCGGTCACGAGCGCAACTTTGCCTGAGAGATCGAACCGCTGATTCGCGTCGCGCATGGGAGCTCCTTCGTCGGGGCCGAAGAGCGTACCTCGGCGCGCATCCCTCTCGCAGTGCGCGCTTGCCTCGCCCACTGCGCCGCGCGTAGGCTGCGCACGGCCAAGCAACGAATCGGGAGGCGTCGCGATGAAACGAGCGCGGCTGTTATTGGGGTCGGTGCTTCTGCTGCTCGTCGGGGGCGCGTGCGAACGACCGCAGGCCGAAGCTCCCGCTGCGAGCGGGCCGTCCGCGGAGCTCACGCAGCGCGCGGTGCTCGCGCTGCTGCCGGGGCTCCAGTTCGGAGCGGACCCCGCGCGAGACGCCTATCGCGAGGTTCGCGCAGCCGATGTCGCGGGCGCGCATTACGTACCCGCCGCGAACCGCTGGATCGTCCACTACTGCGTCGAGTTCACGAACTTCGAGAGCGATGCCGCACTGCGCCGCTGCGACGTTCGCGTCGAGGTTTACCAGCTCGATTCGAAGAAATGGATCGGCTTCGCGCGCGGTATGGGGACGCTCTATCGCTGGCAAGTGCTCGAGCCTGAACCCGCGATCGACTCGAACGTGAAGGGCGCTGCTGGGCCGCCCGCGTCATGATGCACGCAAGGGGCGCGCCAGCTCGCGGGCCCCTTGCAACCTGGAACCTGGAGTCGCCCATGTCGTCGTCTGCCTGCGCGCTGCGTCGTCTCGGCCTCGGATTCGCGCTCGCGCTCGGTGCCGGCGTTCCGCTAGGCGCGAACGCCCTCGACGTCGCGGGGCGCTGCACGGTGCAGTTCTTGGGCACCTCTACGCTCCACGATTTCGAGGGCGAGGCGCCTTGCGCGCTGCTCACGATCGAGGCGCCGGATGCGAGCGGTCGTTATGGAGCGCGTGCAGAAGTCGCGATTGCGCAGATGAAGACCGGCATCACGGCACGCGACAGGAAGATGCGCGAGATGTTCGCCGCCAAGAAGTTCCCGCGCATCGTCGCGAGCTTTGCGAGCGTCGACCCTGCGTCGCTGCGCGCGCAGCTACCCGGCGCACTGCCCCTCCGCATCGCGATCCACGGCGTCGAGCGCGCCATGACGCCCGTGCTCTCGAACTTCACCGAGGTCGCCGGCAAGAGCGCGCGCTTCCGCGCAACCTTCGAGCTCGCGCTCAGCGATTTCGGCATGGAAGCGCCCGTCGCGATGGGCTTCATCCGCGTCGATGACAAGGTGAAGGTGGTGGTGGACGTGGAGCTCACCGCCACGGCGGGTTCGAGCCCGGCCGTGGGCGCCGCGACGCGCTGAGCCGGGCTCCGGGCGCGGTGCGGGTTCGCCGCGCGCGCTGCTCACAGTCGAATTCGACGGCTAGGGTTCGCGACGAAGCTCAGGCCCTGTTGGCTGCCGCGCCCTTCCCCACGGGCGCATGGAGTGTAGATGCGCATCAGCTCGGTCGGTCGCGCACTGCCTGAGAACTACTACGAGCAGGAGCAGCTGCTCGGCGCGCTCGCGACGCTCTGGGCGGGGCGCTTCCACAATCCGAAGCGGCTCGAGCAGATCCAGCGCAACGCGCTGGTCGGCGGCCGCCATCTCGCGCTGCCCGTCGAGGAGTACGCAGCGCTGCGCGGCTTCGGCGCCTGCAACGCCGCATTCATTCGCTGTGGGCTCGAGCTCGCTGAGCGCGCGATTCGCGAGGCGCTCGCCGCAGCGAAGCTCGAGCCGCGCGACGTGGATGCGATCTTCGCGCTCTCGGTCACCGGCATGGCGGCGCCCTCGCTCGATGCGCGGCTCGTGAATCGGCTCGGCCTGCGCAGCGACGTGAAGCGCACGCCGATCTTCGGCCTGGGCTGCGTCGGCGGCGCCGCCGGCATCGCGCGCGCCGCCGACTACCTGCGCGCGTTTCCGCGGGAGACTGCGCTCGTCTTGTGCGTCGAGCTGTGCAGCCTCACGCTCCAGCGCGAAGACGCCTCGATGGCGAACGTGATCGCGAGCGGTCTGTTCGGCGATGGCGCCGCGGCCGTCGTGCTGCGCGGCGCCGAGACCGAGGCGCGCGGCCCGCGCATCCTCGCGACGCGCTCGATCTTCTATCCCGATACCGAGCACGTGATGGGCTGGGATGTTGGGGATGGCGGCTTCCGCGTCGTGCTCTCGGCGGAGGTCCCCGCGATCGCCGCAGGACTGCGCCCCGACGTCGAGAAATTTCTCGCCGAGCATGGCGCCTCGCTCGGCGACATCGGCGTGTTCGTCTGCCATCCAGGAGGACCGAAAGTGCTCGAGGCGATCGAGCAATCGCTCGCACTGCCGCAGGGCGCGCTCGCGCGCTCGTGGGAGCACCTCGCGCGGGTCGGCAACCTCTCGAGCGCCTCGGTGCTGTTCGTGCTCGGCGACGCGCTCGCCGAATCACACGCGCCCGGCACGCTCGGTCTCTTGCTCGCGATGGGCCCCGGCTTCTGCAGCGAGCTCGTGCTGTTGCAATGGTGAGCACGCAGCTCGCTTATTTTGCGTTCCTCGCGCTCCTCGCACTGGAGCGCTTGTTCGAGCTGCGCCTCTCGCAGCGCAACGCCGCGCTCGCGTTCGCGCGCGGCGGCATCGAGCTCGGGCGCGAGCACTTCGGCTGGATGCGCGCGCTGCACGCGGGCTTCTTGTTCGCGTGCGCACTCGAAGTCGCGCTGCTCGGCCGTGCGTTCGACGCGCGGCTCGGGCTGCCCATGCTCGCACTCGCGCTCGCAGCCCAGGCGCTTCGTTACTGGGCGATCGCGACGCTCGGCCCGCGCTGGAACGTGCGCGTGATCTTCGTTCCCGGTGAGCCGGTGGTGACGAGCGGACCGTATCGCTGGCTGCGCCACCCGAACTACTTGGCGGTGGTGCTCGAGGGCATCGCGATCCCACTCATTCATGGCGCGTGGCTCACGGCGCTCGCGTTCAGTGCGCTGAACGCCTGGCTGCTGCGCACGCGTATTCGCGTCGAGGAACGCGCGCTCGCGGAGCACTGCGCGCTCGATGCGCGCCTCGGCGATCGCCCGCGCTTCGTGCCGCTGCGGATCCCGCGATGAGCGAGACGCTCGGCACGCTGAACCGGCTGCTGCACGAGCGCCTCGGGCGCAGCGGACCGCTTCTGGCCGAGACCGAGCTCGTGGCGGATCTGGCCCTCGATTCGATTGAGCAGCTCGAGCTGATCGTCGAGCTCGAAAACCACTTCGAGATCGCGCTCGAGATCGAGGGCGACGACGGCATCCGCACGGTCGGCGAGCTCGTCGCGTGCATCGACCGCGCGCGGAGTGAAGCGCGATGAGCGAGACGCTCGCCGCGTGTCTCGCGGATGCTGCGCACAGCAGCGGCGCAATCACGTTCGTCGACGCTCGCGAGCAGGAGACGAAGCTCGCGCACGCCGAGCTGTACGAACGCGCGCGCCGCGCGGCGGCGGGGATCGCGGCGCGCGGCATCGTGCCGGGCGATCGCGTCGCGGTGATCGCCGCTACCAGCCCCGAGTTCTTCGACGGCTTCTTCGGCGCCGTGCTCGCGGGCGCGGTGCCCGTTCCGCTCTACCCGCCGGTGCGATTAGGCCGGCTCGACGAATATCACGCGCGCACGGCCGCGATGTTGCGCGCCGCGCGCGTGCGGCTCGTGCTCGCGGATTCGCGCACGCGCCGCGTGCTCGGGCGCAGCATCGAAGCCGCGCGTCCCGCACTCGGCTGCGAGGGGCTGAGCGAGATCCTGGCCGCGCCCGGCGCAGCGCGCGAGCTCGATCCCGACGCGCTCGGCTTCATTCAGTTCTCGTCCGGCACGACGCAGGCGCCGAAGCCCGTTGCGCTCACGCACCGCCAGATTCTCGCGAACGTGCGCGCGATCGGCGGCGAAATTCTCGACACTTACCCGGAGAGCGCGAGCATTCGCCACGTCGCGGCGAGCTGGCTTCCGCTCTACCACGACATGGGCCTCGTCGGCGGCGTGTTCACGTCGCTCTTCCATGGCCGCGACCTCGTGCTGATTCCGCCGGAGCATTTCATTGCGCGACCCGCGCTCTGGCTGCGTGCGATCTCGCGCCACCGCGCGACGATCAGCCCCGCGCCCAATTTTGCTTATGCGCTATGCGTCGAACGCGTGCGCGACGACGAGCTCGCCGGTGTCGATCTCTCTTCGTGGCTGGTCGCGATGAACGGCGCCGAGCCGGTGACACCGCGCGTGCTCGAGCGCTTCGTCGAGCGCTTCGGCGCTTACGGGCTGCGCGAAGAGGCGCTCACGCCCGTGTACGGGCTCGCCGAGGCGACGCTCGCGGTGACGTTCAGCGCGCTGCGCAGCCGCTTCGCGGTGAATCGCTTCGACCCGCGCGCGCTGCTCGAGGAATCGCGTGCGGTTCCGCTGGAGCGCGACGGATCGCCGATCGTGTCACTCGGGCCGGCGCTACCGGGCTTCGCGGTCGAGATTCGCGACGGCACCGGCGCCTCGCTGTCCGAAGGCGCAATCGGCCGCGTCTGCGTACGCGGCCCGTCCCTGATGAGCGGCTACGACGGCATGCCCGAAGAGACGGCGCGCGTGCTGCAGGGCGGCTGGCTCGACACGGGCGACGTCGGCTTCCTGTGGCGCAGCGAGCTGCACCTGCATGGCCGTGCGAAGGACCTGATCATCGTGCGCGGCCGCAACCACGCGCCGCAAGACATCGAGCAGGCACTCGGCGACGTGCCGGGCCTGCGCGCGGGCTGCAGCGCTGCGGTGGGCGCACTCGCGAACGACGGCGCGGGGGAGGAATTATGGATCTTCGTCGAGCGCGCCCACGCTGCCCGCGAGACGGACGACGCGATCGAGAGCGCGGTGCGTCGGCGCGCGCTCGGGCGCAGCGGCCTGCACGCGGCGCGCGTGATCGTGCTCGCGCCCGGCACACTGCCCCGCACTTCGAGCGGGAAGATTCGCCGCCGCGAAGCGCTGCGCCTCTACCGCAGCGACGCGCTCACACCCCCCGCGAAGGTGTCGCTGCCACGCCTCGCGCTCGAGATGCTGCGCTCCGTGCGTGCGTTTGCGCGTGCGCGACGCTGACGCGCTCGTCGTCGGCGCGGGGCCCGCAGGCCTCGCGACCGCCATCGGCCTCGCGCAGCGCGGGCTGCGCGCACTCGTAATCGAGAAGCGACAGCCGCCGCTCGACAAAGCCTGCGGCGAAGGAATCATGCCGCCCGGCGTGCGTGCACTCGCCGCGCTCGATATCGACGTCGCGGCCCTGCGCGCAGCGCCGTTTCGCGGCGTGCGCTTCATCGAGGGCGCGCGCGCGTTCTCAGGCACGTTCGCGACAGGCAACGGCCTCGGCGTGCGACGCACCGTGCTCGCCGAGGCACTGCTCGCCGCCGCCGCGCGCACCAAGGTGGAGGTGCGCTTCGCCTGCACGCTCGACGACTGGCAGCCGGACGACGTGGGCATTCGCGCGCGCACTTCTCAGGGCGAGCTGTGCGCTCGGTTCCTGATCGGCGCCGATGGGCTCGCGAGCCGCGTCCGCGCCGAGGCGGGCCTCGCACTCCCGGCCGCACGCGCACGTCGTTTCGGCATGCGTCGCCACTTCCGCATCGCACCGTGGAGCGAGTTCGTGGAAGTGCACTGGGGCGACGGCATCGAGGCCTACATCACGCCGATAGCGCCCGACGAAGTGGGCGTCGCGCTGCTCTGGGCGGGTGGCGGCGGCGATTTCGCAGAACACCTCGCGCGTTTCCCTGCGCTCGCGGTGCGTCTCGCGAGCGCGGAAACGGTCAGCGAGACGCGCGGCGCGGGCCCATTTTGGCAGCGAGCGCGGGCACGCTTCGCAGGCGCCGTCGCGCTCGTCGGCGATGCCGCGGGCTATACCGACGCCGTGACCGGGGAAGGCATTACGCTCGCGCTTCGGAGTGCGGAAGCGCTCGCGGACGTGATCGCGGAGCGCCGCCCGCTCGCGCACTATGAGCGCGCGTGGCGACGACTCTCGCGCGCGCATCGCGGCTTCGCGGCGTTGCTCGGCGTCGGCATCGCACAGCCAGCGCTGCGACGCGCCGCGTTTCGTGCACTGGCTGCCGCGCCGGGCGCGTTCGACGCGCTGCTCCAGCTTGCTGCGGGTGAGCGCGGCGGCGGCGCTGAGACTCGCGGCGGTGCGCTCGGCGCTCATGCGAATCCAGAAGCCGCGACATGAGACGCTTCGTGCTCGCTTGCCTGCGGCACCCCGCGCTCGCTCTCGCGGGCGCGCTCGCGATCACACTGGCGCTCGCGATCGGCGCGCTGCGCGTCGGCACGGATACCGGGTACCGCGCCTTCCTCGGCGCGAACCATCCCGTCGTTCGCGACCTCGAAGCCGTAACAACACGCTTCGGTGGCGGCGTGCCGTTCGCACTCGTCTACAGCTGCGGCGCGCCGGTTCCGTGCGAACGCGTGTTCGATCCGAGCGCGCTCGCGATGGCGCACGCTCTCACGCGCGAGATCGCGGCGCTACCCGGCGTGCAGCGCGTCGAGAGCATCGCGACGAGCCCGTTGCTCGCGCCTGAATTCTTGGACCTACCGCGCGCCCGCCAGCTCGCACCCGATGGCGTGCCCGTGCCAGATCTCGCGGAGTTGATCCCGCGTGCGCTGCGCGACCCCACTTGGGTCGGGCAAATCGTCTCCGAGACCGGCCGCACCGCTGCGATCGTGGTGCTGCTCGCGGATTCCTCCGGCGCGACGGCGGAGGTCGCCGTCGACGGCGTGCGCAACGCACTGCGGGCGTGGGAGGCGCGCGGCTTCCGCTACGCGTTGGTCGGCGGACCCGTCGAGTTCGTGGTCGCGGGTCGCGAGCTCGATCGTCAAGTGCAGCAGCTGATCCCCGCGATCGTCGGGCTGATCGGCGTGATTCTCCTGCTTGCATTCCGCTCGCTCGCGCCCGCACTGCTCGCGCTCGCGACCTCGGGCCTCGCGCTGCTCTGGGCGATCGGCCTGCAAGGCTGGCTCGGCTGGCCGCGCACGAGCTTCTTCCAAGTGCTACCGCCGCTGATGCTCACGCTCGGTGTTTGTTATGGAATTCACGTCATCACCGGCTTCGCGGAGCACGTAGCGGTGGAGACGGCGGCTAGCGGAGCTGTACGGCGCGGCCTCCGCAAACGCGCGATCGAGGCAACTCTCGCGGAGGTGACGCGACCCGCGCTGTTCACCGCGCTCACCACCGCGGCGGGCTTTGCGTCCTTCTTCAACAGCGGCCTCGAGAGCCTGGTGCGCTTCGGCTGGGTCGCCGCCTTCGGCGTACTGGCAGCCTTCGGCACCACCTTCGTATTGCTCCCGCTGGCGCTCGTGCGCGTGCCGGTGCGCTGGATCGCGGCGCCGCGCTCGCACGCGGGCTGGACGCGCATCGTGAACGCGATCGCGGATCACGTAGGGCGCGGGCGCGCCGCGATCCTGGTCGGCGCGCTCGCAATCACGGCGCTCGGCGCTTACGGAATCACGCAGCTCTCGATCGACGCCAGCTTCGAAGAAGTTTACGGCGAACAGAGCCAGGTCGTCCGCTGGTCGCGCGAGGCCGCTGCGCTGCGAGGCGCCGACACGCTCGAGGTGGCGGTGTTCCTGCCGAACGGCATCCCGCCCAGTTCAATCGAGGCACTCGCCGCGGTCGAGAAGATCGAGGCACTCGCAGCTCTCGACGGCATCGGGCGGCCGCTCTCGATCCTCGCGCCGATGCGTGAGTTGAATCAACTCGTGCATGGCGACACGCTCGTGCTGAACGGCAAGGCGGCGCAGC
The DNA here is from genome assembly GCA_031396315.1 of Deltaproteobacteria bacterium. Classification (GTDB taxonomy): domain Bacteria; phylum Myxococcota_A; class UBA9160; order UBA9160; family UBA6930; genus VGRF01. Next base: position 1,753 of record JANNKN010000271.1, on the reverse strand, counting down.
CGGCGCGGCCCGGCCAGCTGTTTCGACTGATGAACGCCGAGCAGCGCGACCTCGTACGCTCGTTCGCAGTGCCCAGCGAGAACGGAGAGCCCGCAGCGCTGCGCATCTCGTTCCAGGGTGAAAAACTCCCCCAGGACGAACTGCGCGCGCTGATCGAGCGCGTCCGGCGCGGCGTCGATGCCGCCCTGCCGCCCGGCGCGCACGCAGTGATTACAGGCCCGCTCGCGGTGGTGAGCCGCATGATCGACGAGATCCGCGACACGCAGATCGGCAGCTTCGGCAGCGCCCTGGTGATGGTTTTCGTGCTCACCGCGATCTGTCTGCGCTCACTCCGCCTCGCGCTGCTCGCGATGATCCCGACCACGATCCCGGTCGTGCTGACGCTCGGCGCGATGGGCTTCATCGGCATCCCGCTCGACATGGGAACCGCGATGGTCGCGTCGGTGCTGCTCGGCCTCGGCGTCGACGAGGCGCTGCACTTGTTATCGGGCTATCAGCGCCATCGCAGTGCAGGCCTCGCGCGCGAGCGTGCGATGGACGCCTCGCTACGCGAAGTGACGCGAGCGCTCTTCACCTCCGCTGGCGCGCTCGCAGCCGGCTTCCTCGTGCTGTTCTTCGTGCCGTGGAAGAGCCTGTCGAGCTTCGGTCTGGTGACGGGCGTTGCGATCGGAGCGTCGGTGCTCGCAGATTTGTTGCTATTGCCGGCGGTGACGGGGAGCCGTCGCGACTCCTAGACATCGCGCCTCGCGCGGCGATCCCACCCTCGCGCGCTCCACGACGCCGCGACTGCGAGCGCAATCAGCAGGGCGAGTGCGGGCTCCGGAACCCGGTTCGCACCGACGATCACGCCGAAATCGAGGCCCTGCTCCGGCGAATCGAACGTGGCGTCGATCCAAACGCTGAGCGTCTCGATTCCTCCTCCGAAGGTGGGGAGCGGGCCGACGACGAGATCGAGAGGGCCGTCGGTCGGCGTGACGTGGACGACCCCGCCGTCGAGAAAGAACGCCAGCGCATCGCTCGCCGAGAAGGTCCGATCGAAGACGAGCCGCCCCACCCAGCCGATTCGGATTCGCACGGATTCAGGCCCGCCGTCCGCGAGCTTCGGCGCAGCGAACCCGAGGACCATCCCTTCGAATGGAGTCGCGAGTGGCGCTTGGAAGAAGGTCTCCCCGACGCCGAGACGTGCGGACAGCGTGATCGCACCCGACTCCGCCACGTGAGGGGCAAAGCCAACCTGCGCGACCGCGAGCACCTCGTCGATTCCAGCGAAGGCGCCGGCGACGTTGGTGTTCGAGAGGAATGGCGTGAGGGCGTTGGCGTTCGGAGCGTCGGCTACCGAGACGAATACGTCGGCGTCGCGCGAGCGCGCGGCGAGATCACCGGTCGAGCGATGCGCCTCGACCGCAACTGGCGACACCGCGTCCGCGAACGCCGTCGCCGCGAGACGCCGTGGTTCCAGGGAGAACGGCGGCTGGGCTCCCGGCCAGAGAGCCCCGAACGGACGGCCCGACTGCGCGGTCGCCCGCGCGAAGCCATGCGCCGCGTTTGCCTCCGCGCGCGCGTGCGCGCTGCCGGCGAGCGCAGTCGCTGTGGCGGTCGCGAACGCCGTTCCGCTGCCAGTCGCGCTCGCGTAGGCGTGCGCGGCCCCATCCGATACGCCTGCGCTCGAGCTCGCTCCGATGTAGGCCAACCCACGATTGCTCGCCTCGGCGCGCGAGTCGGCGAATGAGACTCCTCGCGCGACGTCGTAGAC
>JANNKN010000260.1:0-4951 GCA_031396315.1 Deltaproteobacteria bacterium | reverse complement strand
AGACCGATCGGGCGCATCACGAGCACGTCGAACATCGGGCCGGCGTGCGAGCCCTCGACATCCGTGAACTGCGGACCCGCGGCCGCCGGGCTCGCGAGCAGAGCCGCGGCGAACACCGTGGCCAGGAACTTCGAAACGTTGCGCATGGGGATTCCCTCCGTGGGGTACGACTCTTTGGTTTTATCGGCGCACTCGAGAGCAGCCTGAAGCCCTGCGCGCGACTGTCCGATGCAAGCAGCCTTCACGAACCGGCAAATGCGCGGCAGGTTCTGTCCCATCCGCGCGCCCGCGAAGCAACTGCGAGAATTCCTCACCATGCCCGCTCCCGCTGAACAATCCCGCGTGCGCTCGTTCGCAACGCTCGCGATCGTGCTCGCGGTGCTCGGCAGCGTTGCCTCCGCGCACTACTACGTCGTGAAGGGCTTCGTGCTCGATCCCGCGTTGCCGGAGCCGTGGCGCACGCTCGGGGTCGCGTTCGTTCCGCTCGCTTTCATCGGCACGTTCGTGCAGCTCGCGCTCGAGCGATCGCTCCGGCCGCCGTGGCTGCGCATCCTATCGTGGCCGTTCGCGCTGTGGATGGGCGCGTTCTGGCTGGGTTTCGTCGCGCTGCTCTTCACGGACGCGGCATTCACATTAATGGGTGCGGCGAGCTCAGCCGCGCCGCTCGAGCTCTCACGCGGGCGCGCGTTCGCCGCGGGCGCGCTCGTCTTGCTCGCGGGCGGCGTCGCGCTGCGAGCGGGCCTGCGCTTGCCGCGCGTGAAGCGCATCGAGGTTGCGCTCGCGAATTGGCCGAGCGCGCTCGACGGTTTCCGCATCGCGCAGATCAGCGACATCCACATCGGTCCGATCCTCGGCCGCGGCTTCGCGGAGCGGTTGGTCGCGCGCGTGAACGCACTGGCTCCGGATCTCGTCGCGGTGACGGGCGACCTCGTGGATGGCGGCGTCGAGCATGTCGGCCACGAGGTCGAGCCGTTCGCCGCGCTGCGTGGGAAGCACGGTGTGTTCTTCGTTCCGGGCAATCACGACTTTTATTCGGGGCTCGATGGCTGGCTCGCGAGAGTGCAGTCGCTCGGGATGCGCGTGCTCCGCAACGAACGCGTCGCGATCGGCGGCAGCGAGGGCTTCGACCTCGCAGGCGTCGACGACCATCGTGGCGACTGGCGGCTCGGCTCGACCGAGGACGTCGCGGCCGCGGTCGCGGGGCGGGACGCGCAGCGCGCGCTGGTCTTGCTCGCACACGACCCGGCGACGTTCGTCGTGGCCTCCGCCGCGGGCGTCGATTTCCAGCTCTCGGGGCACACTCATGGCGGGCAGATCTGGCCGTTCAACGCGATCGTGCGGCTCTCGACGCCGTTCGTCGCAGGGCTCTACCGCCGCGGCGCAAGCCAGCTCTATGTGACGCGCGGCGTCGGCTTCTGGGGCCCGCCGATGCGCCTGTTCGCGCCGAGCGAGATCGCAGAGATCGTGATTCGCTCCGCCGCGCCCGCGTCAGCCGCGCATCCCTAACACCAGCCCCAACGCGAGCAGCCCGAGCCACGCGGCGCGGCGGAAGCGTTCGCCGCTCAGGCGCGCCGAGAGCATGTTGCCAGCGTACTGTCCGCAGATCGCGAAGGGCGTCGCGAGCGCCGCCTCCCACAACACCCCGGCGGTCATCACGCCCTGCGCCGACGCGATCGCCATGCGCGCGAAGGTGGAACACAGAAACAGCGCCTGAAGCGTCGCCTTCAGCTCCTCCGGCGTGCCGGGACGGCTGTAGACGTAGGCGATGAGTGGCGGCCCGCCGCTGTTGAAGGCGCCGCCGAAGAGTCCGCTGAGGCCCCCCGCGATGGCGTCCCCGGCGGTCGATTCCGGCACGCGCAATGGTTTTGCCGAGAGGTTCCAGAGCGAGACTGCGACCACGAACACACCGAGGATCCGCACGAGCAGGCTGCCGTCGATCGTCGCGAGCGCGAACACGCCGGCGAAGACGCCCGCCACCAGCCAAGGCGCGATGCGGCGCACCGATCTCCAGGCGACATGTGCGCGCAGCTGCCAGAAGAGGCTCGCCGTGACGAACGGGCTCGCGATGTTCACGACGTTCGCGGCGTGCACGAGATCCATGCTGAGGGAGAGGCCGGCGGTCGCGACGATGCCGAAGCCGAAGCCGAAGAAGCCTGCGATGAACGACGCGAACAGCACGATCAGCGAGGTCGCGAGGGCGTCGTCGGGAAGCATGCGGCGCAGTCGTTAGCAGCACTGGCAGCCCGCGCTCTCCGGCGGGACACTCGCGCGCCGCCCGACCGAGAACCGTTGGCGTCGCCGTGTCGCTCCGTCGTGGCAGCGCGCTTCGCGGCCGGGTGCGCGAGCGCAGCGCGCGGCGAGCCAGAGGCGAGCGAAGTCAAAAGCGGGAGCGGAGTCACCGGGTGAGCAACGACTTTCTCGAAGTTCGCGGCGCGGCCGAACACAACCTGAAGAAGGTCGACGCGCGCATCCCGAAGCAGAAGCTGGTCGTGTTCACGGGCCCGTCGGGCTCGGGGAAATCCAGCCTCGCGTTCGACACGATTTACGCAGAGGGTCAGCGGCGCTACGTCGAATCGCTCTCCGCGTATGCGCGGCAGTTCCTCGGACAGATGGAGAAGCCGCGTTACGACCACATCCGCGGCTTGTCGCCCACCATCTCGATCGAGCAGAAGTCCGCCAGCAACAATCCGCGCTCGACCGTCGGAACCATCACCGAAATCTACGACTACCTGCGCGTGCTGTACGCGCGCATCGGGAAGCAGCATTGCCACCGCTGCGGGAGCGCGGTCGAGCGACTCTCGGCGGCGGAGGCGGCGAAGCGGATGCTCGAGCTCGCGCCGGGCACGAAGTTTCAGCTGATCGCGCGGCTCGCGGAGAACCGGAAAGGCGAGTACCGGGATGTGCTGCAGGAGGCCGTACGCGAAGGCTTCTCGCGCTTCCGGATCGACGGCGCGACCGTGCGCGGCGATGAGCTACCGAGCCTCGACAAGAAGAAGAAGCACACGATCGACATCGTCGTCGATCGGCTCGTCGCGCCCGACGCGCACGAAGCGAAGTATGCGTCGCGCTTGACGGACTCGGTCGAGACTGCGCTCCGCAAAGGCGGCGGCGCGATGATCGCGGCGTTCGACGGCGAGGAGCGGCTCTACTCCGAGCATCTCCATTGCCACGCCTGCGACCTCGGCTTCCCCGAACTCTCGCCGCAGAGCTTCTCGTTCAACTCGCCGCTCGGGATGTGCCCCGACTGCAACGGCCTCGGCACGAAGCCCGAGATGGATCCCGCGCTCGTGGTGCCGGAGCCCGAGAAATCCGTTCGCGACGGCGCGATCCAGCCGTGGAAGACGATCCTCGAACGCGGCGAGTCGTGGACGGGTTCGATCGTGAAAAACGTCGCGAAGCAGTACGGCATCGATCTCGACAAACCGTGGTGCGACCTGCCGAAGAAGCACCGCGACATCTTGTTATTCGGAACCGGCGACAAACGCATCGCGCTCTCGATGAAGTTCGCGACGGGCAAGATCGAGTTCGAGCGCCCGTTCGAGGGCGTGCTGAACGAGCTCTACCGCCGCTTCCGCATGACCAAATCCGAGGGCATGAAGCGCTGGTACATGAGGTACCTCTCGGAGGCGGAGTGCAAGACCTGCGGCGGGCGCCGTCTGCGCCCCGAGTCGACCGCGGTGCACGTGAGCGAGCGCAGCCTGCCGGATCTCGCGCGGCTGAACGTTGCCGAGGCGCGCGCGAGCTTGCGGTCGCTCGCGCTGTCGCCGACCGATCGCACGATCGCGGGCGAAGTCATCAAGGAGATCGACGGGCGGCTCGGCTTCCTGCTCGATGTCGGCCTCGGCTACTTGACGCTCGATCGCGCGGGTCCGTCGCTCTCCGGTGGCGAGAGTCAGCGGATTCGCCTCGCCTCACAGATCGGCAGTGAGCTCACCGGCGTGCTCTACATCCTCGATGAGCCCTCGATCGGCCTGCACCAACGCGACAACGGACGGCTGCTCGCGACGCTGAAGCGCCTGCGCGACATGAGCAACACCGTGATCGTGGTCGAGCACGACGAGGAGACGATCGAGGCTGCAGATTTCGTGCTCGATTTCGGGCCGGGTGCCGGCGCTGCGGGCGGCGAGATCGTATTCGCGGGCACGCCCGCGCAAATGCGCAAGTCGAAGCGTTCGCTCACGGGCGCCTACTTATCAGGGCGGATCAAGATCGAGACGCCGGAGAAGCGCCGTCTCGGCTCGGGCAAGTTCGTGCGCGTCGAGGGCGCGCGCGAGCACAACCTGAAGAACATCGACGTCGATTTCCCGCTCGAGACGCTGACGGCCGTGACGGGCGTCTCCGGTGCAGGCAAGAGCACGCTCGTGAACTCCGTGTTGTATCCCGCGCTGCGCCGCGCATTTCACGGCAGCCACGATCCGGCTGGAGCGCACGACCGCATCCAGGGTCTCGGCCACATCGACAAAGTCATCGACATCGATCAGAAGCCGATCGGCCGCACGCCGCGCAGCAATCCGGCGACGTACACGAAGGTGTTCGACTTGATCCGCGAGGTGTTCGCAACCACGCCCGACGCGCGCACGTACGGCTACAAAGCCGGCCGCTTCTCGTTCAACGTGAAGGGCGGGCGCTGCGAAGCTTGCGAAGGCGACGGCGTGAAGCGCATCGAAATGCACTTCCTCGCCGACGTGTTCGTGCCGTGCGACGTCTGCAAAGGCAAGCGCTTCAACGACGCGACGCTGCGCGTACGGTTCAAGGGCTTGAACGTCGCGGAGGTGCTCGAGCTCTCGATCGCCGAAGCGCTGGTCGTGTTCGAGAACCAGCCGAAGCTGCTGGCGGGCCTGCGAACGCTCGGCGAAGTCGGGCTCGGCTACCTGAAGCTCGGCCAGCCGTCGCCCACGCTCTCGGGAGGCGAAGCGCAGCGCATCAAACTTGCACGCGAGCTCTCGCGCAC
>JANNKN010000255.1:0-8448 GCA_031396315.1 Deltaproteobacteria bacterium | reverse complement strand
GGTGGAAGGCTCGGTGCGCGCGCGCCAGCACCGGCGCGGCGACAAGACCGGCGACCAGGTGCTGCCGGTGCTGATCCACGGCGACGCGGCATTCGCCGGGCAGGGTGTGAACATGGAGTGTTTCGAGATGGCGCAGACGCGAGGCTACGGCACCGGCGGCACGGTGCACCTCGTCGTCAACAACCAGATCGGCTTCACCTGCTCCGACCTGCGCGACGCGCGCTCGACGCTTTACTGCACCGACGTCGCCAAGATGATTCAGGTGCCGATCTTCCACGTTAACGGCGACGACCCCGACGCCGTGGTGCACTGCGTGCGGCTCGCCTTCGCCTACCGGCAGCGCTTTGCTGAAGACGTGGTGCTCGACTTGGTTTGTTACCGGCGACACGGCCACAACGAGGGTGACGAACCGAGCTTCACGCAGCCGCTGCTCTACGAGAAGATTCGCGCGCTGCCTGGCCTGCGCTCGCTCTACACCGAGCACTTGGTGCGGAGCGGCGTACTGACGAAGGCCGATGTCGAACGCATCGAGGCGGACCTGAGCAAGCAGTTGCTACAGGCGCTCGATCTGATCAAGACGCGCCCGCCGAGCGCGGACGAAGAGTACGAGGTGGGTGGCCCGTGGACGGGGATCTCGCGCACGCGCCCGAGCGAGCCCGCGCTGACCGCGGTGCCCGTCGAACGCTTGACGCGCATCGCCGAGGGCATCGCCGCGACGCCGCCAGGCTTCCAAGTGCACAAGAAGCTGCTGCCCATGCTCGACCGGCGCCGCAAGGTCGTCGCCGACGGCGGGCCGATCGATTGGGCGCTCGCCGAGGCGCTCGCGTTCGGCAGCCTCGTCACCGAGGGCACGCCCGTCCGGTTATCAGGGCAGGACAGCTCGCGCGGCACCTTCAGCCAGCGCCACGCCGTCGTCGTCGATCAAGTCACCGGCCAGGACTACGCGTCGCTCGACCACATCGCCGAAACGCAGGCGCGCTTCGAGGTCTACGACAGCCACCTCTCCGAGGCTGCGGTGCTCGGCTTCGAGTACGGCTACTCGCTCGCGGACCCGTCGACGCTCACGCTCTGGGAGGCGCAGTTCGGAGATTTCGCGAACGGTGCGCAAGTGATCATCGATCAGTTCATCGCGTCGGCGCACGCGAAGTGGGGCCGCATGAGCGGCCTCGTGATGTTGCTGCCGCACGGCTACGAAGGGCAGGGCCCCGAGCACTCGAGCGCGCGCATCGAGCGCTACCTGCAGCTTTGTGCCGAGGACAACTTGCAGGTCGCGAACTGCACGACGCCGGCACAGTACTTCCACGTGCTCCGGCGTCAGATGCGCCGCAACTTCCGCGCGCCGCTGGTGATCTTCACGCCGAAGAGTTTGCTGCGTGCACCGCGCGCCGTCTCGAGCGTGGGCGATCTCGCGAACTTCGGGTTTCAGCCAGTGCTGGACGACTCGGCCATCCGCGATGGCGCGGGCGTGAAGCGCGTGCTCGTGTGCAGCGGCAAGGTTTATTACGACGTCGTCGCGCGCCGCGAGGAGCGCGACAAGCTCGGCGAAGGCGCCGCGCTCGGAGACGTCGCGATCGTGCGCGTCGAAGAGATCTATCCGTGGCCCGACGTCGAGCTCGCGGCCGTGTTCGCGCGCTACTCGAAAGCGACGCGCGTGACGTGGGTGCAGGAAGAGCCGGCGAACATGGGTCCGTGGACGTTCGTGCGCGAGCGCCTGCAGGCGCTGCTGCCCGCGAAGGCGAAGCTCGCGTATGCGGGCCGCCCGGCCAGCGCGAGCACCGCGGTCGGCTCGGGCCGCGTGCACCGCATCGAGCTCGCCGCGTTCCTCAGCGCCGCCTTCGGCGAGTAGCGCGCGCTACCGCCTCAGTGCTTGCCGGCTCTCGAGCGGGTTCTGGATGCACCAGTTCGGCACGTCAGAGCGCATTGCCCTGGCTTGGATCGGATCGCCCCCGTCGCTGCCTGGCGCGCGCGATCAGCGGCGTCGCAGGAGCGACTCGACCCAGCGCATCCAAGAGCCGAGACCGGCGCGCGCGAGCACGAGCCCGATCGCGATACCCGCTGCGTTCGCGCCGACGTCGCCGAAGTCGGCGACACGGCCGAGCGCGGTCGCGCGCTGCAAGCCCTCCAACGCCACACCGAACAGCAACAGCGCGATTCCGAGCGGCAGATAGAGGCGGGGCGCTGCGATTCCGGAGAACCACAGCGTGAGTGCGAGGAAGCCCGCCGCGTGGAGGGTGTCGTCGCCGAGGCCCGTGGCAGGCAGATTGGCTGCGGGCGTAAGGCCTGCATACAGGGTGATCGCGATCTGAGCGACGCCGCCGAGGATCCAGAGCCAGCGCAGGGAAAGGGGCTGCATAAATCTCCGCCGAGCGGGCGCGCATGCTGGCCGGGGCACGCACTCGCCGCAACCTGAAGCGCGCATCCTGATCCCGCCGAAGCCGAGAAGTTCCACCGAGAATGGCTGGCTCGGCCCGCCGCTCCGGCACACTCGCGCGCATGCGGCCCCAAGGCGATCCGTCCGAGCCCGTGACGCAGCCGCGCTCACCAGAGGCCGAGCGCTTCGATCCGGCGGTCTGGAAGGCGCGCTGGATCCTCGAGCGCGATTTCACGTGGCCCGAATTTCTCGCCGATGCGCGCGCGCGCATCGGCGAGCGCGCCCCGGAGCTCGAGCGAGCAGTCTGGCACGGCGGTTTGCACGTCTCGGGCGCTCCGGTCGACCCTGATAACCCGCCCGCCCGCATCGTCGCAGGCGGCTGGATCGCGCTCTACGGCTTCGTGCGCGAGCCCGAACCGGTGGCGCTCGCGGCATCGCGCGTGTTGCTCGATGCGGACGGGCTCGTGGCCGTCGACAAGCCGCCGTGGCTCTCGATGGGGCGCACGCGCGCGAGCTTCCGCAGCTCGCTCGAAGCTCAGCTGCAAGCGCTACTCGGCGATTGCACGCTGTTCGCGGTGCATCGGCTCGACCGTCAGACGAGTGGCGTTGCGCTGTTCGCACGCGGCCGTCTGCGCGTGGCCGAGTTGGGGCGCGCATTTCGCGATCGGCGCGTCGAGAAGCGCTACGTGGCGTGCGTCGCGCCCGCGCCGCGCGACGACGCTTTCGCGGTGAGCGGGCTTCTCGGGCGCGCCCCACACCCCTCCCGCTTCAAGTTCGGGCTCTTCGAAGCGGCCGCCGAAGGCCGCCGCGAGAGCGCGACGCGATTCCGGGTCGCGCAGCGCTGCGCCCGGGGCGCGCGCGTCGAGGCATTCCCCGAGACGGGTCGTACGCATCAGCTGCGGGTGCACTTGGGAGCCCACGGAACGCCGATCGCGGGGGACGACCTATACGGCCCCGCGTGGGCCTCGGGCGCAGCTAACGCCGCGCCGCGGGTCCTCCTGCACGCCGCGGAGCTCGCGATTCCCCGCCCCGGCAAGGCTGCGCTTCGGCTCGCCGCGCCCGAGCCGGAAGATCTGTTGGAGTTCGTGCGCTGAAGCGTCGCGCCTCGCGGCTTCGGGCGGCCGGGTTCGAAGTTTCGTAGGGCGCACTACAGCCGCCGAGTTGTCTCGCCGAACCGATTCGCGAAGGTCTGGCGACCGAGAGAGAACGGGTGATGGGGACTGCACCGGAAATCTTCGGCGTGCGCCCGCTGCGCGCGCCGCGAGCGATCCAGCTCGAGAAGGTGGAGCGCCGCGCGCTTCGCATCGGTTTCCTGTTCAACCATGATCACACTCATCAGGTCGCACACAGTGCGCCCATCGCGTTCGAGTTGGCGCGCTCGTTCCCGGGAGTCGCGGTCACGCTGCTCGTTGCGTCGCGCGAGCAGCTGGATTGCGTGCGCGCGCTCGCGCAGGGCAGCCTCCCGAAGCGCTGCGAAGTGCAGCTGCTCGGCGCGGGTGGGCCGCTCGCCTGGATCGATCCCGTGATCGGCTCGCTGCTGTCGTTCCGCCGGCTCGCAGTGCTCGAATCGAACGCGGCGCTGCTCGACGAATTCGACGCACTCGTCGTGCCCGAGAAGACCACGCTGCGGCTTCGCACGCATTATGGCGCGACGCGCGTGAAGCTGATCCACACGCGGCACGGAGCCGGGGATCGCGCCGTCGGCTTCGACCCCGAGAGCCGTCACTTCGATCTCGCGCTGCTCTCGGGCGAGAAGATTCGTGCGCGTCTCGCCGCGCTGGGCGCGCTTCCCGAGCGCTGGGCGATCGTCGGCTACCCGAAGTTCGATTCCGTCGCCGCTACGAAGCCGATCCCGCGCTTCTTCGCGAACGAGCGCCCGACGGTGCTCTACAATCCGCACTTCTCGCCGCACTACTCGTCGTGGTACGACGCGGGCCGCGAGATCCTCGATTTCTTCCGCGGCTCCAGCGAATACAACCTGATTTTCGCGCCGCATGTGATGCTGTTCAGGCGGCGCCTCCAGCTCGCGCTCGAGAAGCTCGCGCTGCGCTGGGTGCCCGGCGTGCCGCGCGCTCATTATGACTGCCCGAACATCCGCATCGACCTCGGCAGCGGGCTTTCGACCGACATGACGTACACGAACGCCGCCGATGTCTACCTCGGCGACGTCAGCAGCCAGGTGTGCGAATTCCTCGCGCGGCCACGGCCGTGCGTTTTCGCGAATCCGCGCCGCATCGCATGGCAAGGCGACCCGAGCTATGCGATGTGGGGCCTCGGTGCGGTGTTCGAGCGCGCGTCGGAGTTGCCCGCGGCGCTCGACGCGGCGATTCGCGGTCACGCGCAGCTGCGTTCCGCGCAAGAGGCCTACGTGCGCGAAACCTTCGATCTCGGCGAGACGCCGCCGCCGTCGCGCCGCGCCGCCCAGGCGATCTACGCGTTCCTCACGGGCGACGGGGGCGATGCCGCGAAGCGCGCAGCGCCGCCGCGCGAGCTACGCGCTGCCGCCAGCCAGTAACAACTCGAGATAGTGGCTCGCGGGGTCGCCGCCCGAGACGCTCTCGATGCGAGCGGAAATCGCTTCCCGCGAGAGCGGCTCGTCCAGTGCGGCGAGCAGCGCGCTCGCCATCGCGCGCGCGTCGCCCACCGGTACGAGCCGCCCGAGCGCGCCATTTCGCAACACTTCGGCGGTGCCGCTCGGGCAGTCTGTGGCGACGATGCTGCAGCCGCAGGCGAGCGCCTCGCGCAGCACGTTCGCGAGCCCCTCGTAGCGCGACGAGAGCGCGAACACGCGCGCGCGCGCCATGTACGCGAACGGGTTCTCGGCATAGCCAGCGAGGCGCACGTCGGCGGCGACGCCGAGGCGTCGCGCCTGCCACGCAAGGCGCAAGCGCTCGGGACCGCGGCCGAGAATCACGAGCCGCGCCGAGCGCCGCGCGCGCACGAGCGCGAAGGCGCGCAGCAGCATCCCGAAATCCTTGGCGGGCATCAGGCGCCCCGCTGCAACGATCACCGGCGGCCCGTTGGTTTCGAGCAGCCAAGGTTCGCTCGGAGGCTCGAGGGCGAGCGCGCGGATGCGCGCGACGTCGAGCGGATTGTGAATCGTGGTGATGCGTTCGCGCGGGAGGCCTGTGAGCCGCGCGAGATCCTCCGCGACGCCGTCCGACACCGCGACGATGCCGGCCGCGCGCGGGTACCAAGTGCGCGCGAGCGCGGGTAGCTGCGCCGTGAAGAGCTGGCGCCGCTGCGCTATCTGCTGCGAGAGCGTGTTCGCCTCGCGCGCGACGATGCGCACCGGGCTTTGTGCGAGGTGCGCGGCCCAGAGTGCGGTGAGCGCGCACGTCATCGGCGTTGCGAGCAGCGCGTCGGGCGCATCACGCCGCAAATACGCGCAGAGCGGGCCGAGGCTGCGCAGTGCGCGTGGCTGCATCGTCGCGAGCCAGCCGGGCGCTAGCCAGCGCGCGTCGCCGGGCAGCGCAAAGAGAGGCCGCACCGCGAGCGGCCAGTGCGCGCTGAGCTCGCGCACGCGCACCTCGCGCGGGAGCTGCGCGAGCATCTCGCCGCGCGCGCTCGCGAGCAGCAGCTCCACCGCGTGGCCGCGTTGCACGAACTCGCGCGCGAGCGAGACGACCGCGCGCTGCACGCCGCCGGCGTCCATCTTGTTGGTGAAGAGCGCGATGCGGTGCGGGCCACTCGCGCGGGCGTCGGGTTCGCGCATGCGCGTCGCGTAGCACGCGCTCCCCTGGCGCGCGATTCGCGCGTGCCCGAATCGCGCACGCCCCCGGTGCGCGGGTCGGCGCGCTTTCCTAAATACACGCGCGTGACCCTCCCGAACTCGACTCCCGGCGAAGGCGAAAGCGCCGCTGCGCAGTACCCCGGCGCGCGGGCGCCCGATCGCCGGCGCACGCTCGACTCGGTGGGCATCCAGCTCGCCGTCTCGGAGTGGGGCGACCCGAACGCGCCGGTGATCTTCTGCTCCCACGGTGGCTTCGATTTCACCGGCACCTTCGACGTGTTCGCGCCGCTGCTCGCCGCCGCGGGCTGGCGCGTCGTGGTGTGGGATCAGCGCGGCCACGGCGATTCGGATCACGCGCCGCTCTACTCGTGGGACGCCGACGTGCGCGATCTGCTGAACGTGCTCGACTCGACCACGCGCGAGCCGGCGGTGCTGCTCGGCCACTCGAAGGGCGGCTCGATCTCGACCTACGCGATCCAGGCCGCGCCGCACCGCGTGCGTGCGTTCGTGAACATCGATGGCATGCCCTCGCATCGGCCGCCGCCCGACGTCGCGGACCACGAGCGCACCAAGCTGCTCGCGACCGAGCTGTCCGGCTGGCTCGACCATCGCCGCGCGGCGGGTGACAAAGTGCGACGCGCCGACACGCTCGCCGGCCTCGCCGATCGCCGCGGGCGCATGAATCCGCGCCTCTCCAAAGAGTGGCTCCGATACTTGGTGACGCGCGGCGCGCGCAAGGACGCCGACGGCTGGCGCTGGAAGATCGATCCCGTGCTGCGGCCGGGCGGCTTCGGCCCGTGGCGCGCGCAGTGGTCGATGGCGCGGCTCGCGAGCCTGCCCGTGCCGCTGCTCGGGCTGCTCGCGACCGAGAACGAGCCGATGGGCTGGGACACCACGCCCGCGGACGTGAAGCCGTATCTGCCGCGCCACGCCGAGCTCGTGCAGATGCAAGGCGTCGGGCACTTCATTCACATCGAGCAGCCCGAGCGCACCGCGAAGCTCGTGCTCGATTTCCTGCGGAACGCGGCGTGAGCACGACGCGCCTCCGCCATGCGCGCATCGAGCTCGCACTGCACGAGCTGCGCTCCGGCGCTGGGCGTGCGTTGTTATTGCTGCACGGCCTCGGCGAGCGCTCGCCCCGCGCGCTGCCGACGCACGCCGCGGCCTGGCCGGGCCCAGTGTTCGCGCTCGACTTCACCGGCCACGGCGAGAGCGGGCTCTCGGTCGGCGGCGGCTACACCGCCGAGGTATTGATGGGTGACGCCGACGCCGCGCTGCGCCAGCTCGGCCAGGCCACGCTGCTCGGCCGCGGGCTCGGCGCCTACATCGCGCTGCTGCTCACGGGCGCACGCCCGGCCAGCGTTCGCGGCACCGTGCTCGCGGACGGGCTCGGCCTCGCGGGCGGCGGCGCCGAAGCCGCGACGCCGAGCCTCGTCTACCCGAACCCGAGCGCGGTCGCGCCGCCGGATCCATTCGCGCTGGTCGAACTCTCGCGCGACGTGCGGCCGCCCGATTACGCGACCGCCTTCGTACGCCAAGCGAACGAGCTCTCCGGGCTTGAGCGCCCGATCGCGGTGTGCTGTGCGGAGAAGCCTGATTGGCTCGAAGCGGTGTTGCGCGAGCCGGGCGTGCAGACGGCGAGCGTCGAGGATGCGCTGGCTTATTACGCGAAGCGCAGCTGACCCGGCAACGTCACGCGCGCGGCGGCTCCTGGCCCGCATCTTCTGCGATCGAGCGCAGCTCCTGGTGCAGCGCCGCGCGCTCGGCCTTCAGCCGCGCGGCCTCGCGCGGATTCAGCTTCACCGTCGCCCATGCGCGCGCGTGCTCCCAGAAGTGCTCGTAGCGCTCATGGAAGAGCATCGCGAACCACGCGCCCAGAGGGCATAACAAGAGTGTCGCGATGCCCGCGCCCAAGCCGAAGGCGCCGCCGGCGACCAGCGCCCAGACGAGCCAAGTGATCGGGTAGAGGAAGAAGCCGCCGACGAGCTTGATCGTCGCGGGCAGGTTTTCGCCAGGAGTCAGGCGCGCTCCCGTCCAGATCAGGCGGTAGGGCAGCCAGTTCATCACGCTGCCAATCGCGGCGATCGGGAGCCAGAAGAACAGCAGCGTCGCGCTGCCGACTCCGTACGCAATCACCTCGCTCCGCGGATAGCGCGCGGCGACGTGCTCATCGCGTAGGCGCTGCTCGTCGAGCCGCTGCGCGTACTGTTGCACCCGCGCGCTCAGCGCTGCGACGCGCTGTGGGTAACGGCTGCGCGCCCGCTCGTAGAGCCCGAGGGCGACCTGGCGCAGCTGGAACGCCTCTTCGAGGGCCATGCGCGCGGGCAGCTCGCGCTCGCGCGCC
>JANNKN010000201.1:0-2180 GCA_031396315.1 Deltaproteobacteria bacterium | reverse complement strand
ATCGTGCGCGCCCGACGGCAAAGGCAGCAGCGCGACGTCCCGCTTGCCGCGCGCCTCGCGCTCGTCGAGGCGCGTGAGCACGACGTCGAGGCTCGAGGCGAGGTGCTCTGGCTCGCAGAAGGTCTCGAAGTCGTCGTAGAGGAGGCGCATCACCGCGCGCGCTTCGCCGAGCGGGAGCCGCGCCTCGCGCTCGCGGCCGACGCGCCGCAACAACAACACGAACGGGTGCGCGCGGTCGCCGCTGGCGGCGATCTCGGCGGGCGGCCTGAAATCGGGTTGCCGATACGGGAAATGGCGCGGGTCGATCGCATCGAAGCCGCCGCGGCCATAGAACAGCAGGCGCTGCAGCGAGAGCTTGTCCTCGGGGCTGAAGTACTCGACCTCGGCGGCAAGATCCATGCGCATGCCGAAGTGGCGTTGCGGCGCATCGGGTGCCGGCAACACGATGCGCCTGCGCTGGTGGAGCCGATGCAGGTACGTGATCGCGAGGTCCATCGGCGCGATGCGCAGCCAGTAGGTGAGCACCGTGCCGCGCGCCTCGGGTGCCATGAAGATGTGCGAGAGGTAGATCACGCACAGGTCGGGGTCGTAGCGTTGGTTCACGAACACGCGGCCGTCGCGTACGCCGCGAATCGCGCCGGTCGCGCGATCGCGCGCAACCAGCAGGAAGAAGCGCGCGAACCCGCCGTCCGCCATCGGCAGCGTCGAATCCTCGAGCATCATCTCGCGGATCACGTCCTCGGATTCCATCTCGCCGGCCGGGCCGAAGGCACCCCAAAGCATCTGGTACGCGCGCTTGAAATCCGGGTGATCGGGGTGCTCGATCGCTTCAACCTCGTACTTTCGAGTCTCGCGCTCGATCATCTCCACGATGTCCTGTGCATACAGATCCTTGAGACACAGGCGGACGTGGGTGCCAAGGCTCATGATCCGGCGAGAGTAAGGCCTGACGTGCATGAGTGACCAGCAGGAAGACGCGAATCGCGCGGTGTGGACGGCGGAAAGCGAGCAGCCGCGGCCGACGGCGCCGCTCGCAGGTGCCCTAACGACCGACGTCGCGATCGTGGGGGGTGGCTTTACGGGAGTCTCGACGGCGCTGCACCTGCGCCGAGTGCGGCCAGATCTGGGCATCGTGTTGCTCGAGGCGGGCGCGCTGGGGCAAGGCGCGAGCGGGCGCAACGGTGGCCAAGCGCTGCACTGGATCAACGGCGTGTCGCCGGAGAACCCCGAACCGCTGCGCCGCATCCATGCCGTCACCGACATGGGCATCGACATCGCGGAACGACTCGCCGCGGAGCACGCGCCGCCGGGCACATTCCGCCGCGCGGGTGCACTCGAAGTGTTCACCGACGCGCGCCGTGCCGAGCAGGCCCACGCGCGCGCCGAGCGCTGGAACGCGGCGGGGATCGCCGCCGAGTTCATTCCCGCGAGTCGGCTCGGCATCGCCGGCGCACACGGCGCCGTGCGCAATCCGCTCGCGGGTCGGCTCAACGGCTTCGCGCTGCTGCAAGCGCTCCGGCCGGTGCTCGTGAAGCGCGGAATCGCGCTGTACGAGGGTTCGCGCGTCACGCGCATTCGGGGCGGACGCGAGATCGCGCTCGAGACAGCGGGCGGCGAAGTGCGCGCGCGCGCGCTCGTGCTCGCGACGAACGGCTACACGCCCGCGCTCGGCTTCTTCCGCGCCGGCTTGCTGCCGCTTCACTCCCACGTGCTCGCGACCGCCCCCCTCGCGCCCGAAGACTGGCAGCGCATCGGCTTCAGCGACTGGGACAGTCTCAGCGACGATCTCGATCGCGTCGCTTACGCGACCCGCACTGCCGGCGGTAGGCTCTTGTTAGGCGGTGGAGGCAACGCCGCCTACACCTATCACTACGGCAGCAGAGTCGTCACGACCGAAGCCGCGATCGCGCGCTCGCAGCCGTCCATGCAGCGCATCCTCCACCGCTACTTCCCCGGCATTGCGCACGTCCCGATCGAACACCGCTGGTCCGGCGTCCTCGGCATCACCCTCGACCGCATCTGCTCGATCGGAGTGCGCGGCGAGCACCAAAACCTCTTCCATGCCCTCGGCTACAGCGGCCACGGCATCTCGCTCGCGCTGCTCGCCGGCAAAGTCCTCGCCGACCTCTACGTCGGCAACCACGACGACTGGAAAGATCTTCCGTTTTACAACAAGAAAC
>JANNKN010000184.1:0-6496 GCA_031396315.1 Deltaproteobacteria bacterium | reverse complement strand
CAGCGGCCAAAGGCGCCGAGGAAGCGCGAGCCCTCGAAATGGGCGACGCGCGTGCTCCGCGCATCGATGGGCGTCGCTGCCATTCCGACCTCGCTCTCGAACGAGCGCATCACGCACCAACCCGGCCGGTGGATCGCCTCGAAGCGCATCGGGGGACCGAACCGGCCAAAGGGGCTATTCGACTCGAGACGGAGGCGCTCGCCGTCGCGCGCCGTGATGCGGATCCAGCGCACGTAGCGATCGAAGCGCGGCACACCGTGCTCGAGGTCGCCGAAGATCGACCAGACGCGCTCGAAAGACGCCGCGATCGTGTGCTCGCGATAGGCGAGATGCGGGCGGGCTGCGGCGATCGCGCGCAGTCGCGCCTCCGCACTCACGTCCGCGCTCGGCCAGCGGAGGGTCCACTCGGGCGCGCTCATGGCGACCACCTCCGCACGAACGCCTCACGCGCGCGAAAAAGCCGTGATTTCACCGTGCCCTTCGCGACCCCGAGCTGCTCGGCCGCCTCGTCTTCGCTGAGCCCCTCGAGATCCCGCAAGACGAGGATCGCGCGCTGCTCCGGCGCGAGCTGCGCCAACACCGCGCGCACGTCCGGCGCGACACCCGGATCGATCGCCTGCCCGCCCGCGTGCCCGCCCAAATCAGCGCCCGACTGGGCCACGTCCCCGCCCCCTGCCCGCCCGCGCTCCTGCCTTGCGCGCTGCGCATGGCGCACCGCCTCGCGCACCGCGATGCGCCGCGCCCAGCCGCGCAGCGCAGCGGGCTCGCGCAATGTTCTCAGGTCGCGAAAAACTTGCACGAGCGCCTCCTGCGCCGCGTCGTCTGCGTGCTCGAGCGCGATGCCGCCGCAAATGCGCGCGATCCACGGCGCGAGCCGATCCATGAGATTCGACATGGCGAGCACGTCGCCCCGTTGTGCGGCCAGCACGAGCTCGCGCTCCTCCACCTCCGGAAGGGGCGCTGCGGCGTCCGAAGGTTCCACGGAACCTTTCGCGGGGGCCGCGCCCCTAGAGAGCCGAGACTCATCCTTCGACATCGCGAGGCATTGAAGCATGGAACGGCGCGGCGCGGCTTACTGGATGCTCCTCTTGCTCGGCGCCTTCGCGCTCACGAACGGCGTCGTGATGCTCGCGGTCCCCGAGCCGTGGTTCGCACGCATTGCCGCGGACACGGGGCCTTTCAACGTGCACCTCGTGCGCGACGTCGGCGCCGCCTATGCGACATCCGGCATCGCCGCGCTCTGGGCCGCACGCGCGCCCCACTGGCGCGCGCCACTCGCCGTGGCGGCGGCGCTGTTCCAGGGCATGCACGGCGCAATCCACCTCTTCGACGTGTTCGCGGGCCTGCAGCCGGCGAGCCACCTGCTCGAAGATTTCCCGGGGGTCTACCTGCCGACGCTGCTGCTGATCGGCATCGCACTGCAAGCGCATCGCTCCGCTCGCGCGCGCGCCTAACAGGAGAGCCCCGTGCGCCTCACCCCGATCGAGAAGCCGCCGAGCCTGCTCGGCAAGCTGATGACGTTCGCGATGAAGAGTCAGCTCGGCCGGCCGATCACGCCGTCCCAGGTCGTCTACAACCGCGTGCCCGCGGCCTGGCGCATCTCGCTGGCGTTCCTGCGCTTCGAGCTGTTCGGCGCAAAGCTCGGCCACGAGCTGCGCCTGCTCGCGACGACGCACGTCGCGATGCTGAACGGCTGTGCGTTCTGTCAGGACATCAAGCGCGCGCTGGCGGTGCGCCAAAAGCTCGGCACCACGAAGTTCGACGCGCTGAGTGAATGGAAGACGAGCGCTGTCTTCTCAGCGAGCGAACGCGCGGCGCTCGCGTTCGTCGAGGAAGCGACGCTCACAAAGCGCGTGAGCGACGCGACCTTCGCCGAAGCGCGCAAACACTTCGACGATCGCGAGATCGCGGAGCTGACCCTCTGCAACGCGATCGAGAACTTCTACAACCTGATGAATGGCGCGCTCGAGATCGAGAGCGACGGGCTCGAGGAGATCGCGCGCCGGAGCGCGTGAGCTCAAGTCGCGGCCAGCTCGACGAGGCGGCGCAGAGAGCGGCGCGCGGCGGCCGAACGCGTGCCGGCTTCGAGCTCCACGAGCGCGGTCTCGGAAATCATCGCCACGAGCAGGCGCGCAGTGACGGCGACGTCGCGGCAGCCGAGCGCGCGTAGATTCGGATCGACCAAGCTCGCGAGCGAGTCGCCGCGCCCGAAGCCGATCTCGCGCAGAGATACCTTGAGCCCGCGCTGCGCGAGGCAGGAATCGAGCGACGCCTCGATGCCGGCGAGCAGGCGCTTCGCGCCGTGCGGGAGGTTCGAGACCGCACTCGCGACCGCGAGCGCCAGATTGGTGTGGAAGCGCTCCTGAAGGGCGGCGAGAAACGCCTCGCGGTCGGTGAAATGGACGTAGAACGTGCCCTTCGCGAGGCCCGCCTCGGCGACTACGGCGTTCACCGAGAGCCCCGATAGGCCGTCGCGCTCGGAGACCGCACAGCCCGCGTCCAGCAGTGCGTCGCGCGTGCGCTTGCCAGCCTCGGTGACCGCTTCACGCGGCTTCGCTCGTGCTCGAGTCGGCATGCCGCGAACGTAACGCAGACGGCGCTTGACGAGATCATGACTGATCGGTCATATTTATGTGACCGATCGGTCATATCGGAGGAGACTGGACATGATTGAAGAGTGGCGAGTGGGCGACGTGCGAATCGTGCGGATCGTCGAGTTCGAGGTGCCGGTACCCGCGAGCGCGTTCTTCGGGGATTCGCGGCTGCCGGATGCCCCGTGGTTGGCTCCGCGCTGGGCGACCGAGGATGGCCGGCTGCGCTTCTCGGTGCACGCGTTCGCACTCGACGACGGGGAGCGGCGCTGCATCGTCGACACGTGTGTCGGCAACGACAAGCGGCGCCGCAACGCCGCGTGGAGCGGGCTATCGCTGCCGTTCCTCGAGCGGCTCGCGGATGCGGGCTTCGCGCCGGACACGATCGACACCGTGCTGTGTACTCACCTCCATCTCGACCACGTCGGCTGGAACACTCGGCTCGTCGATGGCGCCTGGCAGCCGACGTTCCCGAATGCGCGCTACCTGATCGCGCGCGATGAGTGGGCGCACGCCGAGGGCGCGCCGTCGGACCCGGGCGAAGACGTGCTCGGCGACTCCGTGCGCCCGATCTTCGCTGCGGGCCTCGTGGATCTGGTCGAGACCGATCTGCGCGTCTCGCGCTGCATCTCGCTCGAACCCACGCTCGGCCACACCCCGGGGCACGTCGCGGTGCGCATCCGCTCGCGCGGCGATGAAGCCCTAATTACCGGCGACCTGATCCACCATCCGGCGCAGATCGCGGACCCCGAGCTCGCGACGGACCTCGATTGGGACATCGAGCGGGCGCGCACCACGCGTCGTGAGTTCATCGCTCGCCACGCGAACCGGCCGGTGCTCGTGCTCGGTACGCACTTCGCCACACCCGCCGGCGGACGCATCGTGGGCGACGCGAGCGATCGGCGGTTCGAATGAGGATTGCGGTCGGACTTCCGAACTGGCGCGCCGGCCGGCTCGCTGACGGACTGCTCGCCTTGGGCCGCACCCGCCCCGGCAATCGCCAGCCACTTTGACCGACGCCCTTCTCGAGACGCGCTGAATCTGCGGAGGGGCCGCCCTTCAGTCTTCCACGCACCAGACCGTATTCGGGAAGTTGCCCTGGCGAGGCCCAGCTGGCGCGCAGCGTTGCCACCATTAGGGCGGCGCGGTTGCCGACGAGGGCGCGCTCAGCTCGAGAGGCCGATGCCCAGAGCGTCGAGGGCCCGGAGCAGCAGGCTCGGCGGCTCGCCCGCATCGGCGCGGCGGAGTGCGCGCGAGACCACGTTCACAGCAAGCGAGCGCAGCGGTTCGGGCGGATACGGGAACGGAGCTTTTCGGACGAGCTCCAGGTCGAGCAGCTCGCTCGGCCGGCCGAGGGTCATGTGGGCGAGGATCTTGCCCGCGAGGTGCGTCGTGCCGACGCCGTGACCCGTGTAGCCGAGCCCGTAGAGAACGCGCCCTCCGCGCGCGCTGCCGAAGAACGGCGTGAAGCGCGTGGTCGCGCAGATGGCTCCGCCCCAGGCGTACGGGAACGCGAGCTCGCGCAGCGCCGGGAAATGCTGCACGAAGCTCGCGCGCAGCTCGGCGTAGTGCCGCTCGGAATGATCGCAGCTCTCGTCGACGCGATTACCCGCATAATATTTCGCTTCGCTGGTACCCCACAGGACACGTCCGTCCTTGGTGAGTCGCGCGTACTTGAAGAACGCGCGCATGTCGGAGACGGCGGCTCGGCTCTGCCAGCCGATCGCCGCGCGCTGCGACTCGCTGAGCGGCTCACTCACCAGGATGTAGTCGTAGAGCGGGATGAAGCGGAAGCGCAGCTGCGGCAGCAGCTGATGCGTGTAAGCCGAAGTGCCGAGAATTGCGCGGCGCGCGCGGAGCCGGCCGTCTGCGGTGCGCACCGCGACTCCAGCGCCGTCGTTCTCGAGCGCCGTCACCTTGGAGCGCTCGAACACGCGCACGCCGAGCCGCACGGCCTCGCGCTTCAAGCCGTGAACCAGCTTCACGGGATCGAGAACTCCGCCATCGGCGTTGAAGAGGCCGCCGTGGTAGAGCTCGCAATGAATCTCTGCGCGAACTTCCTCGCGGTTGAGCAAGCGAAGCCGCGTGCTGCCGAGATCGCGCGCGCACGCGAGCGTTTCGCGCAGGCTCTCGACGTGCACCTCGCTCAGCCCCACATGGAGTTGGCCGTTGCGCTCGAGGTCGCAATCGATCGCGTGCGCCTGGAGAAATGCCAGCATCTCGGCGACATTGTTACGGCCGCACACCGCCATCCGCGCCGCCTCGTCGCGCCCGAAGTGAGCGACGGCCGATGCGTGGCCGTGGTCGATCGTCTCGCCCAGGATGCCGGCATTGCGGCCGCTCGCGCCGTAGGCGGCGACGCCCTGTTCGACTACCGCAACATCGGCCGCGGGATCGAGGGCCTTCAGCTGGAGGGCCGTCCACAGGCCGGTGAAGCCGGCGCCGACGACCACGAACTCGGCCTCGTGGCGGCCCTCGAGCGGCGCCGTCGCCGCGTGCGGATGGGCCGCCAGCCAATAACAAGCCTCTTCGATGGGTCGATGCCCGGGCAGCATGCGCTCCGTTTACCCCCCGTGACGCCGCTAGCGCTGCGCCCTGGCGAAGCGCAGATACAGCGCCGGCAGCAGGAACAGATTCAGCGCAGTGGAAGTCACGAGACCGCCGACGATCACGCACGCCATCGGGTGCTCGATCTCGTGCCCGGGGATCTCGCCGGCCACCACGAGCGGCAGCAGCGCGAGCCCCGCAGCGGCCGCAGTCATCAAGATCGGCGCGAGCCGTTCCGCTGCGCCGCGCAGCACGAGCGTGGGACCGAACGGCACGCCTTCCTCGCGCTCGAGATGCCGGAAGTGGCTCACGAGCATGATGCCGTTGCGCGCGGCGATACCGAGCACGGTGACGAAGCCGACGAGCGAGCCGAGCGAGAGCACGCCGCCCGAGACGAACGCCGCGATCACGCCGCCGATCAGTGCGAAGGGCAGCGTCGAGACGACGAGCGCAGTGAGGCGCAGCGACTGGAAGTCCGCGTGGAGCACGACGAGCACGCCCGCCAGCGCCGCGAGCGACAGCCACAGCAGCATGCGCGACGCCTCCTGTTGCGCGCGCCACTCGCCGAGCACTTCGAGGTGCGTGCCGGCCGGCATCGCGAGCCCCGCCACGCGTCGCTCGACCTCGCTGGCCACGCTGCTGAGGCTCGCACCCGGCGCGACGTTGCACGTTACGTCGATGCGCCGCGAGCCGCCCTCGCGCTTGATCTCGTTGGGCGTCGAGGTCACGAACACGTCTGCGACGTCGCCGAGTGGCACGAGCGCCCCGCTCGGCGTGGCGATCGGCATGCGCCGCAACGCTTCGACGCTCCCGCGCAGGGCCTCCGCGCTCCACACCGCGACGGCCGTCACGCGCTGCGCCTCGTAGATCTCCCCCACCGTGCGGCCCGCGATCAGCGTGTTCGCCGCGCTGCGCACCGCGGCCGGCGTGAGCCCCAGGTTCGCGGCCGCCTCGGCGCGCAGGCGCACCTGCACGTGCGGCACGAGCTGCTGCGCCTCGACCTTCAGCGCCGCGACGCCGGGCACGTCCTTCAGCGCCGCGTTCACGCGCTGCGCCTCGCTGCGCAGCACGCCGAGATCGCTGCCGAAGATGCGCACGACCACCGCACCGCTGGTGCCCGTGAGCACCTCGCGCACGCGCTCCTTCAAATAGGTCTGCACGTCGCGGTACAGACCGGGATAGCCATCGACCGCGGCCTGAATCTTGGCCAGTGTGGCGTCGTAATCGACGTTGTCGTCGATGCTAATCCACCACTCGGTGAAGTTGGGGCCAACGTCCTCCTCGGCAACTTCGGCGCGGCCGATGTGCGACCCGAAATTGCGTACTCCAGGGATCTGCCGCAATTCTCGACTCGCTTG
>JANNKN010000020.1:0-3417 GCA_031396315.1 Deltaproteobacteria bacterium | reverse complement strand
CGCGGACGTGGCGGCGCCCGAGGCGAGCGCGCTGCGCGATCTCAGGCCCGACGCGCTGCCCGCGCTCGGCCGCGCGCTTCCCGACGTGCTGCTGCGGCGCGCGCGCCACGTGATTACGGAGAACGCGCGCGTCGACGCGTTCGCCGCAGCGCTCGGCGCGGGCGACCTCGCGACTGCGGGAGCCCTGCTGCGCGCGAGCCACGCGAGCTTGCGAGACGACTACGCCGTCTCGACGCCCGCGCTCGACGCGCTGTGCGCGCTCGGCGACGCCGCGCCGGGTTGCTCGGGATCGCGGCTCACCGGCGCGGGCTTCGGCGGCTGCACGTTGCACCTCGTCGCGCCCGAGGCCGCGGAAGCCGTGGCGAACGCGCTCGCGGCGGGCTTCGCCGCGCAAACCGGGAGTGCGCCGCGCATCTGGCGCGTGCGCGCGGGCCCGGGGGCGCGCGCGTTCAGCTTGTGAGCGCGGCGTCGAGCGCCGCGCGCAGCGCGCGTGCGGCGAATTCCGGATCCGCGGCGGCGCACAGCTCGCCCGTCACCGCGACGCCCGCTGCGCCCGCGCGAACGCAAGCGCCTGCGCGCCGCGCGTCGATCCCGCCCTGCGCCAGCACGGGGATGCGCGCCCGCGCCGAGGCCTGCAGCACCGCGAGCCCGAGCGGTTCGCGCGACGCCGGCTTCGAGCTCGGCGCAAAAATCGGCGCGAGCTGCGCGTAGCTGGCGCCGGCGCGCGCGGCTTCGATGATTTCGTCCTCGCGATGTGCGGAGACGCCGATCAGCGCGTGCGGGCCGAGGAGCGCGCGCGCTTCGGCGAGCGGTAGTGCGTCGAAGCCGAGATGCGCGCCGTCCGCAGCGGCCGCGAGCGCGACATCGACGCGCCGATTCACGAGCACGCGCACGGCGGGATTCGCCGCGCGCGCCGCCTCCGCGAGCTCGCGCACGAGCGCGAGCAGCGGTGCGCCGTCGAGGTCCTTCTCGCGCACCTGCAGCCAGTCCACCCCGCCGCGCACTGCGGCGGCGACGAGCTCGACCAGCGCGCCCTGCGCGGTGCGCCGGTCCGTAACAAGGCAGAGAATCGGGCGCGCCTTCAGAACGAGGCGAGGCCGTCCAGCGGGCTCGACGCGTTCGCATACAGCCGGCGCGGGATGCGGCCCGACTCGTACGCGAGCCGCCCCGCCTCGACGCCGAGCTTCATCGCGCGCGCCATCTTCACGGCGTCCTTCGCGCCCGCGATCGCGGTGTTCATCAGCACCGCAGTCGCACCGAGCTCCATCGCGACGGCCGCGTCGCTCGCGGTGCCGACGCCGGCGTCGACGACGACCGGCACCTCCACCGTCTCGAGAATGATTCTCAGATTGGCCGGATTGCGGATGCCGAGCCCCGAGCCGATCGGCGCGGCGAGCGGCATTACGGCGACGCAGCCGAGCGCGGCGAGCCGCTGGCAGGCGACCGGGTCGTCGCCGATGTAGGGGAGCACCTCGAAGCCTTCACTCACGAGGATGCGCGCGGCCTCGAGCGTCGCGGCGCCGTCGGGGAAGAGCGTGCGCTCGTCGCCGATCACCTCGAGCTTCACGAGCGCGTGTCCGAACAGCTCGCGCCCGAGCCGTGCGGTCGTGACGGCGTCGGCGACGTTGTAACAACCCGCCGTGTTCGGCAGCACGGTCACGCCCTTCGGAATCGCGCCGAGCACGCTCTGCTCGCGCGGCTTGCTGAGGTCCACGCGCCGCAGCGCGACCGTAATCATTTCGGCGCCGCTCGCCTCGGTGGCCGCGAGCTGCGTCTCGAGCGAGACGTACTTCCCGCTGCCGACGATCAGCCGCGAACGAAACGTGTGCGAGCCGAGCGAATAGCTCTCGGACATCTCAGCCTCCTCCGACCGCTTCGAGGATCTCGACGCGGTCGCCAGCTTGCAGGATTCGCGCGGCGTAACTGCCGCGCGGAACGACATCGCGGTTGACCGCGATCGCGATTTTGCGACCCGTGAGCCCGAGCGCCGCGACCAGATCTGCGAGCGTCGCCCCCACCGCAATCTGCCGCGCGTCGCCATTCAAGGTGAGTTCGAGCGCACTGACGGTGCTGCCGGGGGTGGCGTCCAAGGGCGGGGCTCTCGAGCAGTTCGCAGCGCCCAACGATCCATCCAGTCAGCGCTACGAAAAACCGACACTATTCGGGTACTTGGGTAGTGTCAAACGCATTGCAGAGCGCGGCACGCGAGCGACGTTCGCCGTAGCCACCGACCCGGAGGCTCCAATGAAATCCGGCCGCCCGACGGTGGCGAGCATCGACGAGAGCGCGCTCGCGCAGAATTTCGCCGAGGCGACGCGGCTCGCGGGCGGGCGCGAGGTGATCGCGGTCGTGAAGGCCGACGCCTACGGCCACGGCGCGATCCCGGTCGTGCGGCGCCTCGCAAGCGCCGGCTGCCGCAGCTTCGCGGTCGCAACCATCGAGGAAGCCGCGGAGCTGCGGGGCGCGGGCATCGCGCACGCGATTCTCGTGCTGGGAGGCGTGCACGATGCGGGCGAGGCCGACGAGGCCGTCGCGCTCGGCGTGACGCCGGTCGTGCAGCACACCGGCCATCTCGCGCTCCTGCGCAAGGCGGCCGCGGAGCGCAGCCGCGCGGTCTCCGTGCAAGTCGAGATCGACACCGGCATGGCTCGCATGGGCATCTCGCCGGAAGAGGCGCCCTCGCTGATCGAAGGTATCGCGCGCGATCGGCTGTTCGAGCTGGACGGCGTCTACTCGCACTTGGCCTGTGCCGACGAGGCCGAGCTCGCGCCCACGCTGCGCCAGCTCGCGCTCGTGCGCGAAGTGCTCGCGGCGCTGCGCTCGCGCGGCGTCGCGCCGCGGCAGGTGCACGTCGCGAATTCGGCCGCACTCGCGGCGAACGCGGCGCTCGCGGAGGCGATGCCCGCCGAGGTGAACGCAGTGCGCCCGGGGCTGCTGCTCTACGGCGTCGCATCCGCGCCGCATCTCGCGGACAAAGCCGCGCTGCGCCCGGTCATGAGCGTCCACACCCGCGTCGCGAACGTGCGCTGGGTGCGCCGCGGCGACCCGGTCGGCTACGGCGCGGCCTTCCGCGCCAAGCAGCGCGGCCGCATCGCGACGCTGCCGATCGGCTACGCCGACGGCATCCCCTGGTCGCTCGGCAATCGCGGCTTCGTGCTGCTGCGCGGCCGCCGCGTACCGATCGCCGGCCGCATCTCGATGGATCTGATCACGCTCGACGTCGGCAGCGCACCGGTCGAGATCGGCGACCCCGTGCTCGTGTTCGGCACCCCTCCCGGCGGCGGCGCGCCGCTCCGCGTCGAGGAAGTCGCCGAGGCCGCGGGCACCATCCCCTACGAGCTGCTGGTGCGCGTCGGCGCCCGCGTGACGAGAGTGCTCGAGAGCTGAGTGGCCCTTTGGGGTCAGACCCCAAAGGGC
>JANNKN010000132.1:0-2700 GCA_031396315.1 Deltaproteobacteria bacterium | reverse complement strand
GGTAGAGCGATGCTTCGGGGCCGACGATCTCGTCGCGCTGATACGGGTGGTTCTGCACGAGGGAGCCGAAGCGCACGAGGGCGGGCGCGATGTAGGGCGCGATGCGTGCGATCTCGCCGCGGAAGACGCGCTCGCCGCCAGCCTCGAGCGCGAGGGCGCGGTAGCGCATCACCTTGTCGAAGGCGGCGCGCGAGACGAGCGGTCCCATGAACACGCCGGGCTCGAGCGGCGGCCCGATGCGCAGCCCTGATAACACGCGGAGCAGGCGCTCGCTGAATTCGGCCTCGACGTCTCGGTGCACGAAGATGCGCGAGAGGCAAGAGCAGCGTTGGCCCGTGGTCGAGGCGATCGAGAGTGCGGCCTCCGCGGCGGCGAGGCGCAGATCGGCGTCGCGCCACACGATCATCGCGTTCTTGCCGCCCATTTCGAGCGCGAGCAGTTTGCCCGGTTGGTCGAGCGTGGCGCTCGCGAGCGCGCGCCCGACGTTCCACGAACCGGTGAACAGGATGCCGTCGATGCGCGCGTGGAGCGCGAGCGCTTGGCCCGTGGGCGCGCGGCCTTGCACGAGCTCGAATACGCCGCTCGGGAGGCCGGCGTCGCGCCAAGCGCGCGACATCCACTCGCCGACGGCTGGCGCGAGATCGCTGGGCTTGAACACGACACAGTTGCCCGTCG
This sequence comes from Deltaproteobacteria bacterium, assembly GCA_031396315.1. Lineage (GTDB taxonomy): Bacteria > Myxococcota_A > UBA9160 > UBA9160 > UBA6930 > VGRF01. The sequence goes on along the minus strand of JANNKN010000132.1, from coordinate 2,025 downwards.
CGAGCGCCGGCACGATGTGGCCGTTCGGGAGATGTGCCGGGAAGTTGAACGGACCCAACACCGCGAGCACGCCGCGCGGGTGGTAGACGGCGCGCGCCCCAGCGCCCGCTTCGATCGGCGCGACGAAGCGCATGCCCTCGTCGAGCGTGACGTCGACCTTCGCCGCGATCAGTGCCGCCTCGCCGCGCGCGTCCCAGAGCGCCTTGCCGACCTCGCGCGCGATCAGCTGCGCGAGCTCCTCTTGGCGCGATTTCACCAGGTCGCGGAAGCGGCGCAACACGCTGGCGCGCCCCTCGATGCCCGCGTCACGCCAAGCCGGGAAGGCGCGCCGCGCGCGATCGACCGCTTCATCGATCGCGAGCTCGTCCCAGATCGGGAAGCGCCCGATTTCGTCGCTCGGGTCGGCGGGAGAGACACTGCGAAGGATCTCGGGCACCGTGCGCTTCCTCGGAGACGTTCCATGAAAACATGGAACGTTCGAACAGTTCATCGATTCGTGGAACGTCCCCGCTCAGGGGAGCGGGGTGACGCTGACGCGGTCGCCGCTCTTTACGGCGAGCGCGTCGCGTACGTCGGCGGAGACGAGCGGGGCGCCTTCGGCGTCGAGCGGCACGACCGTCGCGCGGAAGCGGCCGCCGCTGTCGGCCCCGAGCAGCGCGAGTCTCTCGTTCGCCGTGCCCTGCGAGCCGCGCGGGATGCCGGGCAGCACGAGCTCGCGCCGCTCGCGCACCGACACGATCGCGTCGCGCGCCGCACCGTAATAAGGTCCGCCGTCGAACGGGTCGACTTGATTCATCGGCGAGAAGCCGATCTTCTCGAGGATCGCGACCGCTGCTTTCGCGGTGTCGTTCGGTTGCCCGATCATCCTCTGCACTTCTTCGGGAAAGAGCGTGACGTAAACAGGATCCACGGGGAACAGATCCGCGATGAATTGCTTCGTCTTCGCGGAGAGGTGATCCGCGGTGCGGTAGTCTAGGCCGGTGAACTTCGCGCCGAAGGCGTCCCACAGCCGGTTCTTTCCGGGTGCGTCGAAGCGCGAGAGCATCTCGGCGATGATTTGCTTCTCGAAGCGGCGCGGATGCGACGCGATGTAGGCGAAGCGCACGATCGAGAGCGCCTTGCCGCACTTGCGCTCGTGGTGGCGGTAGGCCGGGTCGATGATCAGCCCGCCGACCTCGGTGGGGCCGTCGGTGGTCGACTGGAGCCGCAGCTTCTTGTGCAGGAAGCTCTTGCCCAGCTCGGGGCTGCGGCGCTCTTCGGTCGAGACGTCGAGCCAATAATAAGGGCGCCCCGGCCGGCCGTGCTTCGCCATGATCAGCGAGGTGCCGATCGTCTTCTTCGCCTCCGCGTCCTCGAGCGCGAACATGTAGATCGCTTCGCGCCAATCGAGCGAATCTTCACCGCGCGCGGAGCGGAACGAGCGGCCGGAGAGAGCGATGCGTTCGACCAGGAACTCCGAGTCGGCCGGGAGGTTCATCGAGTCGAGCATCTTGGCGAGCCCGACGAGGTCGTCGAGGTCGCGCTCGTTCACGGGCCGAAGAATCAACATGCGAGCCCCTTCTCGGTTGCAACGCGCTGGAGCGCCTTCTCGAGCACCGCGAAACCGGCGTCGAGCTCCTCGTCGGTCACGTTTACCGGCAGCAGCATGCGGATCTTCATCGGGTCCTTGCCCGCGCCGAACACGAGCAGGCCCTCCTCGAAGGCGGCCTTGATCACGGCGTTCGCGGTCGCGGGCGCGCCGTCGAACGGGATGAACGCCTGCATCGCGCCGATACCGCTGCGCGCGCCAATCGCGCGCGGCATGCGCAGCGCGAGCGTCTCGAAGCGCGCGGCGACGCGGCGCGCGATGCCGGCGACCCGGCCGCTCGCGCCGAGGTAGCCCTCGCTCGCGAGTTTCTCGATGATGCGCGCGCCGACGCTGAGCCCCACCGTCGCGCCGGCGTAGGTGCCGGCGACCAGGCCTTCGCGCGGGTTGTAGTCCTTCGTGTAGAGCACCGCGCTGCCTTGCAGGATTTTTCCGACGGT
>JANNKN010000119.1:0-6006 GCA_031396315.1 Deltaproteobacteria bacterium | reverse complement strand
GCCCACATGGCGAGGCTCGTCCAGATCTTCTGGCCGTTCACGACGTAGTCGTCGCCGTCGCGGACGGCCGCGCACTGGAGGCTCGCGAGGTCCGAGCCCGAGCCCGGCTCGGAGTAGCCCTGGCACCAGCGGATCTCGCCGCGCGCGATGGGCGGGAGGAACTTCAGCTTCTGCTCGTCGCTGCCGTACTCCATCACGACGGGCGCGAGCATCGTGATGCCGAACGAAGTCAGCGCCGGCCGGCAGCCGAGCGCGCGCATTTCTTGTTGGAGAACGCGCGCTTCTGGCTTCGAGAGGCCCGCGCCGCCGTGCTCCTTCGCCCACGTCGGCACCGTCCAGCCCTTCGCAACCATGCGCTCGAGCCACAGCTTCGAGCCCGGCGCCTTGAACGCCTCGCGGCGGCCGCCCCACACGAGCGATTCACCCTGCGCAAGCGGCTTCCGCATTTCTGGCGGGCAGTTGGCTTCGAGCCAAGCTCGCGCTTCGGCGCGAAACGATTCGAGATCGGCCATGCGGCAGCTCCTTCGGCGGGGCAAGCAATCTATCTCAGCCGGCCTGCAGTTCGCGCCTCACGCAACGCAAAGCGGCGCGTGCTCCGTACTGGGAACACGCGCCGCCGCTGCGCGAGGAGGCACCCGCTCGCGAAGAGCGCTGCGCGGGGCGGGCTCTCACCCGCCCCGCGCGTTGGGCTTACGGATCGACGCGAACCAGCGTCGATTCGAGCGCACTCGTGCCGTCGTTGAAGTCGACTGCGCCGAGGTACTTCTTGCCGGCCGTGAGACCCGCGAACGACACGTCCACGTTCGCGGTGCCGCCCACCGTTGCCGTCGCCGGCGCCACGATCGTCATGTTGCCCGCGTCGTTCCCGTCCACGAGGTACGAGAACAGTGTGTAGTTGGAGTCCGGACCGTCGGTCTGCCAGCCGTGCACGACGACGAAGTAGTCGCCCGGAGCCGGGTTCACGAGGTTCGTCTCTTCATCCGATCCGCCGTTGCCGCTGCCGGCCACATGGCTGCCGGTCGAGTCGAACACGTACAGGTCGAGGTCATCGTTGCCGTCCGTGAAGGCGCCGAACAACGAGAACCGCGCATGGGTCGTGCCCGCTGCGACCGTCGCGATGTGGATCGTGATGCCGACACCGGTGTTCAGCGCGACGTTGATGTCGTTCGCCGGATCGTCGAGCACCGTGCCGGCCTCCTCGAGCGCCTCGCTGAGACCGCGAGCGGTCGCGCCGAAGCTGCCCGCGTAGCCGAACGTGACGGGGATGCTCACGGGGCCGCCGGTCGACTGCACCTGCGCAGGCACCGCGAGCGCGAGCGCGCGCGCCACGATCGGGCTGCGCACGTTGCGAACGCCGTCGCTCCAGGTGAGCGAGCCTTCGGCGAACGCGCCGATCACCGCCGCAGGCGTCGACACGAATTCCACCTCGAACGACGCCACGTCGCCCGTGTTCAGCGTCAACGATGCCGGGGTCACCGTCACGTCGATGCCCGCGGGCGCATTCACGCTCGCGGTGTAGGTCCCAGCGGGACCGACGTTCGTCACGGTGCGCGTCACGGTCTGCGAGCCCGCGAGCTCACCGACCGTGATCGACGGGTAGTTGAGATCGCTCGGGTCGATCTGCAGCGACGCGCAGCTCGAGCTCGCGAACTGGCCGGTTCCGCACAGGAAGCCGAGCCAGTCGAAGAAGCCCGAGTCGTACACGAGGCCCGGATCGGCTGCGGCCGTCGGGACGACCTGACCCGCGCCGTAGTCGAACGCGCCGCCGGGAATCGCGCCGCCCACGTTCAGCGACTGCGATGCCGTCGTCATCAACGCCGACTTGATCATCATCGGCGTCCAGCTCGGATGGCGCTGCTTCATCAACGCGCCGATACCCGCGAGATGCGGGCTCGCCATCGAGGTGCCCGACAGGAAGTTGTACTTCCCGAAGTTGAACGGCGAGTACGCCGCCAGCACGTCGACGCCGGGGCCCATGATGTCGGGCTTCAGCAGATCGCTCGACGCGAGCAACGGGCCGCGCGACGAGAAGGACGCCACGAACGGCGCCGGAGCGCCGACCGAGCCGACGCCCGCCGTGATCGACGCGGTCGAGGCCGCGCCATTCGCCAGGATGTAGGCCTTGATCGCCGCGCCGGCGACTTCGTCCACGTGCACCGACGGCACCGCATGGATGTCGGCGTTCAGCGAGTTGGGCGAGGTGTTCGCGAGGATCAAGCCCACGCCGCCGGCCTGCAGAACGGCAACGCTCTTGTCCGTCCGCGCGATCACTCCGCGATCGCAGAGCACGATCTTGCCCGCGACGAGCGCGGGGTCGAGCGTGCCCGGGTAGCAGAGGCGCACTTCCGTCGCGTCCGCGCCAGCGAGACCCACCGCGGTGGACTGCACCAATGCCTTCGAGCCGACCCCGAGGCCGAGCGATGCGCCCTGGTAATGCGCGCCGTCGCCGGTGATCGCATCCGCGAGGTACACGCGATCGTGCGAGCCCGCCGCGACCGTCGTGAGCCAGGGGCTCGGGTGCGCGACCGTCGATGCACCGGGGCCGTTGTTGCCGGCCGAGGCCGCCACGAACACGCCCGCGTCGGCCGCGAACAGGAACGCCACCTCGACCGGGTCGAGGAAGTTCGTGCTCGTGCCGCTGATCGAGAAGTTCAGAACGTCTACGCCGTCCGCCACCGCTTGATCGATCGCGGCGACGCTGTCGGAGCTGAAGCAGCCGCCGTCCGGCGAGATGCCCCAGCACACCTTGTAAACGGCGATGCGCGCGCGAGGCGCCATGCCGCTGATCACGCCGAGCACGTCGCCGTTCGGCGCCGTCGCCTTGACCTTCGCGTTGCCCGCTGCGGTGCTCGAGGTGTGGCTGCCGTGGCCGTCGACGTCGCGCGCCGAGAGGATCTCGTACGGCAGCTGCTGGCGAATGCCTTCCGGTCCGCCGAAGCCTCCGTTGTAGTAGCGCGCGCCGACGATCTTTCGATTGCAGGTCGCCGCGGTCCACTGCTCGCCCTTCACGCAGCGACCGTGGAAGTTCGAATCCGGGAGCTGCGCGTACACGCGCTTCCCCTTCGCATCGCGGTCGGTGAAGCTCGCGTTCTCAGGCCAAATCCCTGAGTCGAGGATGCCGACGACGATGTTCTCGCCTGCGTGATCCGTGCCGCCGAGCTGCTGCCAGAGGCCGGTGCGCAGGCCGAGGAAGTCCGGCGTCGTCGAGGTATCGAGCTGACGCTTCTCGTCTTTCACCACTGCGAGCACGCCCGGTGCGCCGCGCAGCTTGGCCGCAGCGGCAGGGCTGAGATCCGCAGCGAAGCCGTTGAAGGCGTAGCTGTAGCTGTGGATCCGAAGGCCGCCGGTACCCTGGAGGGCGGCGGCTTGCCTGCCGAGCAGATACGAGACGTACCGCTTCACGTTGGTGGTATTGGGGTCGATCTTCTGACCGGCCGCCGGCTTGGTCGCCGCGATGCCCGCGACGCCGCCTTCGTAGTCCGCCACCGGCGGCTCCGCGAGCCGCACGATGTAGACGTCTGCTTGGGCCGTCGCTGCGAACAGCGAGGCCGCGAATGCGCTGGCAAGCCAGCGCTTCGAACTCGACAACATGATCTTCTCCTTCGAGATTCGATGGGTGCTCAGGCGGTGCTCGAGCTGAGCGGACCGCCGATGTGGCGCGCACCCTACGCCCACGATTTCTGGAAGACAAGAAATCGTTGCGCCTGACTACGAGTTCCGAGCGCTCGCATTTTGCGGGCCCGCAAAAGCGCTTGCGGGGAAAGCTGCGACGAGCGCCGCAGGGCCGAAATCAGCGCATGAACGGGACTTGGGGGAACGTGCCGCCGAGAACGCTGTTCGAATCACCGCCGAGGAAGCGTTCGAGAAGCTCCGCGTAGATCGACTCGAACGCGATACTGCCGCGCAAGTTGCCGGTCGCGTCGAGCTGCGTCGGATTGAACGACGGCTGCGCTCCATACAGGCCGCCCGCGACGCGATCCCCGACCACGATCACGTCGTTTGCGGCGCCGTGATCGGTGCCCGAGAGGTTCGCAGCGGCGCGGCGCCCGAACTCGCTCCAGATCATCACCACGACCGGCGACGGATCGTCGAGCTCCGCGAAGAACACCTCGAGCGCGGCGTCGAGATCGGGCAGCAGCTTTTGCTCGAGGTCGTAGCGCTGGTTCTCGTGCGTATCGAAGCCACCGAACACCGTTCCGTAGATGCGCGTGCCGGTGAGGTTCGCGTTCACCAGCGAGGCGATCACCCGCAAGTTGCGAGTCAGTTCGCTCTCGCCGTTCTGCACCGACGGATAGACGCCGGAGAGATCGCTGGCGACCTCGATCGCGAACTTGCCGCTGTGCGCGAGCCGCGCGTCGAGCGCACTGGAAGCTGCGGGGTAGAAGCCCGCGACGTCGCTGAGCGCGGCGGCGAGGAGTTGCTCGTCGGCTGCGCTGCCGGCGCCGAGCGCGTGCTCGAGGCTCGCGGGCAGGCTCGTCGCCTGCGCCTTCGCGCCGCCCGAGAACATGCGCGGCAAGCCGAAGGCGACGGTCGAGAGGAGGAGCGGGTTATCCGGCTGCGTGTCCGCCCAGCGCGCCCAGATGCCCGACGGACCGCCTGGGTTGCTGCGGCCCGACATCACGAAATCGGTCTTGTCGAAGTGGCTGAGCGGGTCGAAGCCCTGCGATCCGAGCAGATCGACGCCGCGCACGAACGCGACGTCGTTCGCGAGCGCGCGCGCGTGGAGGCGCGGCATCACGGAGTGAATGCCCGCATCGGCGCCGAAGGGCAGGACGCTCGCGAGCCCGACGGCGAGTGCGCCGCGCTGATCGACGTAGTGGCCGTACTCGTTGGCACCGATCGGCACGAGCAGATGCGACGCGTCGAGTCCGCCCCCGAGGTAGAGCGACACCAGGATCGGCTCGCCCGGCGAGAGCGGACGTGCGAGCGCGAGCAGCTGATCGGGCAGCAGCGAAGCCAGCGCGCCGGCGGCTCCACTCGCGCCGAGCGCTTGCAGGAAGCGGCGCCGCGAAAGCTCGAGGTCGAACGCCATGTTGCGCACCCCTCTCAAGCCAGCTGCGCCGGCGGCGAGGCCGCGGCGAATTGGAAGACGCGAATCGCGAGCGTCACCTCGTCGGCGCCGGCTGCGCGCAGATCGCTCACGAGCTGCATGCCGCGCGCACGCACGGGCGAGCTCGCGGGCTGCGCTGCGCCGAGCGCAGCGAACAGCGCGTCCATTACGTCGGCGGGCGCGCCGCGCACCCAGCTCCGCAGCGGATGCGACGCGTTCTGCGTCGCAACGAGCGCGAGGTAGGCCGCGGCGAGCTGCTTCGCCTGGAAGCCAGGCACCGAGATCCAGCGCGTCTCCGGCCGCCGCCACCAGCCGAACACGTTCGGCTGGTGGAACAGCTGGATCCCCATGTCGCTCATCAGGTATTGCACGACGTCGAGCCGCTGCGCCGCATCGAAGGGCGCCCGCAGCGCGAGCGCCCGTAACAACGCGACCACGTATTCCACGGGATTCTTGACTTTGCCCTCGCGCGCGGCGCTGCCGTAGAACTCGCCGTGCGTGAAGAGCGCGCGCAGTGCGTGCTTCACGTTCACGCGCCCGCTCGCGAGCGCCGCGTTCGCGACGTCGGCAACCTGGGCGGCGCTCGGCGTGAAGTGCGCGAACGACTGCCAAAGCAGCTTCGCGAGCGTGCGCGCCGCGACCGCGCCCTGCCCGCTCGCGGTGACGAGCTGCTCGACGAGATCGAGCGTGGCCGTGCCACGGGCATTGCCAACGAGATCCCAGTTCCCCGTTCGCCCGAAGAACGCCTTGTCGCCGTAGTCGTGCGCGGGCCCATAAAAGATGTGATCGAGACCGGTCGCCGGGTTGATCGTGTAGCCCGTGCCCGCGCGAGCGGCGGCGACGACGTCCGCGTGCGCGTAGTTGCCGACGCCGAGGCTGAACAGCTCGAGCAGCTCGCGCGCGTAATTCTCGTTCGGGTAGTCCTGCGTGCTGATCCAGTTGTCGAGGTAGTAGAG
>JANNKN010000111.1:0-2687 GCA_031396315.1 Deltaproteobacteria bacterium | reverse complement strand
GCCGCATCGGCAAGGTCGACGAAGTGCGCACTTATGGTGGGCACGACGGCATCGCGAACTTTCGCGGCGACTGGATGTACAAGCGCCCAGATTCGGGCGGCGGCGCCATGATGGATGTCGGCATTCACATGACCGACCTTGCGCGCTTCATGGTTGGCGACGTGACCGAGGCGTACGGCGTCGCGACCGAGAACGTGTGGCACGTCGAAGGCAGCGAAGATCGCGCGGTCGCGGTCCTGAAGACCTCGAGCGGGGTGCCCATTCAGTACGGCGCGAGTTGGAACGAGTGGAAGGGCTACAAGGCCTGGATCGAGGCGTATGGCGACCGCGGCATGATCCGCGCGCAGTACGGCCCGATGTTCAACTTGTTGATCGAGCAAGCGAAGCCCGGCGCGCCGCGCAAGAAGAGTTACAAGCCGCATCTCGACGTGGTGCTGCGTGAAAAGCTGAGGGGCTGGGAGTCGACGACGCTGCTGTCGTTCCAGGCCGAGCTCGCCGAGTTCCACAACAAGCTCGAAGGCAAGCGCTCGCTGGCCGCCGACGTGTGGGATGGCGTGCAGGCGGTGGAGATCGCGGACGCGGTGTATCAGTCCACGCGCAGCGGGCAGGCGATTCGTCTGCAAAGCCGTTAGAGCGATTCGCGCTCGAGGGCGAGCGCCGCTGTGAAGGATGCGCGGTCGTGAAGCTCTCGGTGGTGGTCGCGATCGTGGATGGCGGCGAGGGGCTGCGTGCCTGCCTCGCAGCGCTGCGCGCACAGGTCGGCGTCGCGGACTGCGAGATCGTCGTACCCGTGGACTCACGCTGTGAGCGCGTGAAGGAGGCACTCGCAGCGTGCCCCGGGGCGCGCGTGCTCGGCCTCGGCGAGCTCGCGAGCGAGCACGCTGCGGATTCGTTGCTCGCGCTGCACGAGCGCATCGATCGGCGCCGCGCGGCGGGGCTGTCCGCCGCGACCGGCGATGTCGTCGCGCTGATCGAGGACCGCGTGACGCCACGGCCGGATTGGGCGCAGCGCTTGCTCGAAGCGCACGCCGCCAAGCCCGAGGCTGCTGTGATCGGCGGCGCCGTCGGCGCGCCAGCACGCGGGGGGCTCGCGCGCGCCGCCTACTTCTGTGATTACGGACGCTACGCGCCCCCCTTCGAGGCGGGGCCCGCTGTCTGGCTCACCGACGTGAACGTCTCCTACAAGCGCGCCGCACTCGAGGCGACGCGCGAGCTTTGGCGCGAGCGCTTCCACGAATCGAGCGTGCACTGGAAGCTGCGCGAGCAGGGCGCGTTGTTATGGGCGACGCCGGCAGCGCTGGTCGTCGCGTCGCGCGAGAACGCGGGGCCGCTCGCGCTCGGCGCGCTGCTCCGCGAGCGCATCGCCTTCGCGCGCGTGTTCGGCTGGACGCGCGCGAAGCAGGCGCCGCTCGCGCGCCGGCTCGCGTGGCTCGCGCTCACGCCCGCGCTGCCGTTCTTGCTGACCGCGCGGCGCATCGCCGAACGCGTGCAGCGCGGCGCTTTGCTGCAAGATGGCTTCCTCGCCGCGCTGCCCGCGATCTTCGTGCTCTCCTGCGCGTGGAGCCTCGGCGAGGCGCTCGCCTACGCGACGAGGCGCGCGTGAGCGAGCGGCCGGCGCGCAGCGCGCGCGAGCTGTTGCGCGATCTCAGCGCGCTCGTGCTCGGCGAAGGCGTCGCGAAGCTCGCCGGCTTCGCCGCGTTTGCGTTCCTCGCGCGTGCGTTGCCGCCCGAGCGCTATGGCGCGGTCGAGCTCGCGTCGGCGATCACGATGCTGTTCTTCCTGGTCGTCGACTTCGGCTTCGCGCCGATCGGTGCGCGCGAGCTGGCGCGGGATCGCGGCCAAGCGCGCTGGCTCGCCGCCGCGATCCCGACGCTGCGCCTCGCGCTCGCGCTGGCGTCGATCGCGTGCATTTGGGTTGCGAGCTTCTTCCTCGACCAGCCGGAGGAGACGCGCGCCTTCGTGCGGCTCTTCGGCCTCTCGTTGATCGCGGCGCCGTGGGTGCTCAACTGGCTCTTTCAGGGCCTCGGCCGAATGCTCGTGGTCGCCGTCGCGCAGGCGCTGCGCATGCTCGGCTTCGCCGCGTTCGTGTTCTTGTTCGTGCGCCGAGACGCGTCGCTCACGGCGGTCGCCGCAGCCGAGATCGGCTCCGTCGTGTTGCTCGCGCTCTATTACGCCGCGATGCAGCTGCGCGAGACGGGCGCTCCGAGGCTGAGCCGCGACACTGCGCGGTTGGCCCAGTTGTTACGCGCCGCGGCGCCGGTCGGCGCGAGCCGAATCCTGTGGGCCGTCTCGCAGTACGGCGGCACCGTGATCGTCGCATCGTTCGCACCCGCGCCAGAGCTCGCGTGGTACGGTGCGGCGCATCGCCTCGCCGTCGCGCTCGGCGCGTTCGTGCAGCTCTACCACTTCAACCTGTTCCCCGCGCTGGTCGAGGCGGCAGCCGCCTCACCCGAGCGACTGCGCGAGTTCATGTCGCCCCAGCTGCGCGCGAGCGCCTGGCTGGCGGTACTCGGCGGCGCGATCGGCGTGATGTTCGGCGCGCCGCTGTGTGCGCTGCTCTACGGCGCGCCGTTCGCGCGCTCGGGTGAGCTGCTCGGCTGGCTCGTCTGGTCGCTCTCCGCAGCCTTGATCGGGTCGCACGCGCGCTTCTTGTTACTGGCCACTGGCCGGCAGCGCGCGGAGCTCGC
>JANNKN010000064.1:0-3701 GCA_031396315.1 Deltaproteobacteria bacterium | reverse complement strand
CCTCCGCGGCGACCTTGCCCTGGTGCGTGGCTCGATGCGCGAGCTGGGGTGGTCCGGTGACGTCGCCGATCGCGAACACGTGCGAGAGGTTCGTGCGCAGCTGCGCGTCCACCGGAATGAAACCGTGCGGCGCGAGCGTGACGCCGAGCGCGTCGAGCCCGATCTCCTCGATGTTGGCGCGGCGGCCCACCGCGACGAGCACGCGGTCGAAGCTGCGCGCGGGCGGCGCCTTCGGCCCGTCGTACGTGACCAGGAGCCCGTCGTCGCGCGCCTCGACACGCGCCACACTGACGCCGAGATGAATCGCTTCGCAGCGCGCCTTCAAGCGCTTCTCGAGCACGCGCACGAGATCGCGATCGACGCCGACGAGCAGCCTGTCCACCAACTCGACGATCGTGACCTGCACGCCGAGCGCGAGATAGACGCACGCCATCTCGAGCCCGATGATGCCGCCGCCGACGACCAGCAGGCTGCGCGGGGGGCCTGACAATTCGAGCGCGGCGGTCGAGTCCATGATGCGCGGATCACTCGGCAATCCCGGCAACATCACGGGCCGCGAACCGGTCGCGATGATCGCGTGCTCGAACGCGAGCGTTTGCACGCCGCCGCTCGGGCCCTCGACGCGCAGCTCGTTCGGCCCAATGAAGCGGCCCGCGCCGCGCACGACGTTCACCTTGCGCGCCTTCGCCAGAGCGGCGAGGCCGCCGGTGAGCTTGCCGACGATGCCGTCCTTGTACGCGCGCACGCGTTCGAGATCGAGCCGCGGCTCGCCGAAATCCACGCCGTGCTCACGCATCGCGCGCGCCTGATCGATCACCTCGGCGACGTGCAGCAGCGCCTTCGACGGGATACAGCCGACGTTCGTGCAGACGCCACCGAGCGTCGCGTCGCGCTCCACGAGCGTCACCGCGAGGCCGAGGTCGGCCGCGCGAAAGGCGGCGGTGTATCCGCCCGGGCCGCCGCCGAGTACTAGTAACTTCGCTCGCCTGCTCGGCGGGCCCGGTTGGCTTCGCTCGGCGCTGCGCTCCTCGCTGCGCGCCGCTTCGCGGCTTGCGGGACGCGCGTCGGGGACTGAAGAGTTGCTGGCCGTCGTCGTCGGCGATTTCGGAGGCGCTGCAACCGACGCGTCGCCCTCGACTTCGAGCGTCAGGATGGCGTCGCCTTCGTTCACTTTGCTGTTGACGTGAACCGCGAGCGCGACGACGCGGCCGGCAGCCGGCGACGGCACCTCCATGCTCGCCTTATCGCTCTCGATCACGATCAGCGACTGCTCGCGTTCGACGCGATCACCGACGGCGACGAGCACTTCGACCACGTCGACGTCGTGGAAGTCGCCTACTTCCGGAACGCGCACGACGAGCTGGGTCATCGCTCAGACCAACAACAGGCGCAGGTCGGCGAGCAGCTGCGTGAGGCGGGTGGTGAAGCGCACGGCGTCGGCGCCGTCGATTACGCGGTGGTCGTAGCTGAGCGACAGCGGCAGCAGCAGACGCGGCACGAAGCTGGTTCCCTGATAAACCGGCTTCCACTCCATTTTAGAGACGCCGAGGATCGCCACTTCCGGGTGATTGACGATCGGCGTGAAGAAGCTGCCGCCGATGCCGCCGAGGCTCGAGATGCTGAACGTGCCGCCTTGCAGGTCGCCGGGCGTCAGCTTTCGGGTTCGCGCGCGCGTCGAGAGATCTTCGAGTTCGCGGGCGAGGTCGTACAGACCCTTTTGGTCGGCGTTCTTGAGGGTGGGCACGACCAGGCCGTTCTCGGTCTCGACCGCGACGCCGATGTGGAAGTAACGCTTCAGCACCAGCGCTTCGCCGGTGCGATCGAGCGACGAGTTGAAGTGAGGGAACTCTTTCAGCGCCGCGGTGACGGCCTTCACGACGAACGGCAGGAAGGTGACCTTTACGCCGCGCTTCTCTGCTTCGCCCTTCAGCGATTTGCGGAAGACATCGAGCTCGGTGATGTCCGCGTTGTCGTGTTGCGTGACGTGTGGGACGGTGACCCAGCTGCGGTGCAGATTCGCGGCCGAAATCCGGCGCACGCGATTCAGCGGCGAGAGCTCCGTCTTTCCCCACTTGTTGAAGTCGATCTCGAGCGGCGCCGCGACCGAGATTCCGGCGATCGGGACGCCCCCCGCACCGCGGCCGGAGAGCGATGCCTTCACGAACGCCTGCACGTCCTCGCGCTGCACGCGGCGCTTGCGCCCAGTACCCGGCACGAGCGCAAGATCGACACCGAGCTCACGTGCGAGCTGACGCACGGACGGGCTCGCGTGCGCGCGTGCGGGTCGCATCGCGTCGGTATCCGCCGTACTCCTCGCGGGTGTGAGCGCATCAGGCGCGCCGACGGGCGTCGCGTCGTCGTCGCCGTCCGCAACACGCGCGGGCGAAGGCGGCGCGGGGCGAGGCGGTGCGGCGGGTTGCTCGGTCGGCGCGGGCTTCGGCGTTGCCGGCGGCGGCTTGGCGGGCGCGACCGCCGCGTCGTCCGTGCGGATCACCGCGATCAGTGCGCCGGCGCTCACCTTGTCGCCGACGCGAACGCGCAGCTCCTCGAGTACTCCCGCGGCCGGCGACGGCACTTCCATCGTCGCCTTGTCACTCTCGAGCACGATCAGCGCCTGATTCTCCGCCACACGATCGCCGACGCTCGCGAGGAGTTCGACGACGTCGACTTCCGCGAAGTCGCCGATGTCGGGCACCAAGAACTCGATCTTCTCGCCCACCTCGCGTCTCCTCAGCTCTTCGCCGGGTGCGGCTTCTCAGCGGCGATGCCGTACTTCTCGAGCGCGAGGCGCACCGTCGACGGCGGCACGCGGCCTTCATCGCAGAGCGCCTTGAGCGCGGCCGTCGCGATGAAGCCGCGATCGACCTCGAAGTGCCGCCGCAGGCGCTCGCGCAGATCGGAGCGTCCGTAGCCGTCAGTGCCGAGCACGCGGTAGTGCCCCGGCACGAACGGGCGGATCTGCTCCGCCACGGCGCGCACGTAATCCGTCGCGGCAATCACCGGTCCGGGTCGACCCGTGAGCTGCTCCGTGACGTAGGCCGCGCGCTGCGGCTCCGTGGGATGGAGCAGGTTCCAGCGCTCGGCCGCGATTCCGTCGCGCGCGAGCTCGGTGAAGCTCGTGGCGCTCCACACGTCGGCGGCGATGCCGAAATCGTCCCGTAACAAGTCCGCCGCCGCGATCGCCTCGCGTAGGATCGAGCCGCTGCCGAGCAGTTGTACGCGCTCGCCCGCGCCCTCGGTCTGCTTGAAGAGGTACAGGCCGCGCAGAACTCCCTCGCGCGCGCCCTCGGGCATCGCGGGCTGCGGGTAGTTCTCGTTCATCACGGTCACGTAGTAGAAGACGTCTTCTTGCTCCGAGAGCATCCGGCGCATTCCGTCCTGAACGATCGTCACGAGCTCATAGGCGAAGGTCGGGTCGTAGGCGACGCAGTTCGGCACGGCGGCGGCCATCAGGTGGCTGTGCCCGTCTTGGTGCTGGAGGCCTTCCCCCGAGAGCGTCGTACGGCCCGAGGTGCCGCCCAGCAGGAATCCGCGCGTGCGCGAGTCGCCTGCAGCCCAGATCAGGTCGCCGACGCGCTGAAAGCCGAACATCGAATAGCAGATGTAGATCGGCAGCATGGGTAGGCCGTGATTCTCGTAGGAAGTGCCCGCTGCGATCCAAGACGAGAGCCCGCCTGCCTCGCAGATGCCCTCTTGCAGCA
>JANNKN010000062.1:0-4315 GCA_031396315.1 Deltaproteobacteria bacterium | reverse complement strand
TCGCGCGCGATCGCGAGCCCCGCGCGCGGCGCGCCGGCGGAGCGCTGCCAGGCTCGCGCCATGCCGAGCGCGGCCTTGCCCGCAGCCAGCACCGAGCAGCGCGCCGGCTCGAACGCGGTCGGCGCGAAGCTCGCGAGCGCGCGCTCCACTGCGGCACCGGCGTCGACTCCCGTGAGTGCGGCGCTGAACAGCTCGCGGAGTACCGCGCGCGGCTCGGCCACTGCACCGCTCACGCGCCGGGCGCGGCTTCCACCTGCGCAGGCGCCGCTTCGGAGGCGGCCTTCTCGATCGGCACGAGGCGAATGTCGATGCGCCGATTCCGCGCGCGGCCCTCGGCCGTCCGGTTGCTCTCGACGGGCTGCGTGTCCGCGAACGACGCCGCGATCAGCCGCTCCGTGGGCACCCCCTGCTTCGCGAGCAGCCGCACCACCACCGCCGCGCGCGCGCCGGCGAGTTCCCAGTTCGAGGGATACCGCTGCGCGAGCGCGCCGCTGATCTGCACGTTGTCGGTGTGGCCCGCGACCTCGATCTTGTGTTTCACCTCGACGAGGCGGTCAGCCACCTTGCCGAGCACGGTCTGGCCTTCGCGCGAGAGCTCTGCCGAACCCGACGGGAACAGGATCTCCTGCGCCAGCTTCACGTGCAGGCCGTCGCGCAGCTGCTCGATCTGCACGCGGCCGTCGGCGACTTCCGTCTGTAGGTCGGACACGAGGCCGTCGTAGGTCGAGCGCAGCTCGTCGACTTCCTCATTGCGCGCGGCCAGCGCTTTCGACGTCTTCGCGAGGTCGATCTCGAGCTGCTCCTTGCGGTCGGCCAGCTCCGCGACGCTCGCGTCGAGGCTCTCCTTCGCCTGCCGCAGATCCTCGAGCTGCGCGATCAGCGCGACGCGCTCGTTGTCGAGGTTCTCGTTGCTCGCCTCGAGGCGCTCGGCCCTCGTCCGCAACAGGTCGCGCTCTTCGACGACCGCGTTGTGCGTGTCCATCCCCACGCAGCCGAGCGCCGAGACGCTGGCCGCGAGAACGATTAGGGGGATGCGCGAGCTAGCCGCGCGCCGGGTCGAGGATGAGTTTGAGTGCGTCATCGATGCGGGCAACGTAATGGAACTCGAGACCCGCAACGAGTGGTGCGGCGATCTCCTCGACGTCACGCCGGTTCTTGTCCGGGAGCACGACGCGGCGGATCCCCGCGCGCTTCGCGGCGAGCACCTTCTCCTTGATGCCGCCGACTGGCAGGACTTTGCCGCGCAGCGTGATCTCGCCCGTCATCGCGACATCCGCGGCCGGCGCGCGGCCGGTGAGCAGCGAGGCGAGCGAGGTCACCATCGCGACGCCCGCGCTCGGGCCGTCCTTCGGGACGGCCCCCTGCGGCACGTGCACGTGGATGTCGCGTTTCTCGAAGAGTGCCGGGGCGATGCCGTAGTCGGCCGCGTGACTGCGCAGCCACGTGCGCGCCGCTTCGGTCGACTCGCGCATCACGTCGCCGAGCGAGCCGGTGAGCTTCAGAGCCCCGCTGCCCGGCATGTGCGTGCTCTCGACGAACAGAATGTCGCCGCCGGCCGGCGTGTAGGCGAGGCCGACCGCCACGCCCGGCCGCCCCGCCCGTTCAGCCAACTCCGGCTCGAAGCGCACCGGGCCGAGCAGCTCCGGCAGCTGCTCGTCGGTGATTCGCGCGGGCTCGTCGCAGAAGCCGCCCTCGGCGACGCGCCGCGCGATCTTGCGACACAGCGCGCCGATCTCACGCTCGAGGTTTCGCACGCCCGCCTCGCGGGTGTAACGGCGCACGATGCCACGCAGCGCCGAGTCGTCGATCGCGAAGTTCGTGGTGGTGAGCCCGTTCGCCGCGAGCTGGCGCGGAACGAGGAAGCGCCTCGCAATCTCGAGCTTGTCTTCCTCGGTGTACCCGGGTAGCTCGATGATCTCCATGCGATCGCGCAGCGCGGGGTGAATGGGGTCGGCCATGTTGGCGGTTGCGATGAACAGCACCTGCGAGAGATCGAACGGGATCTCGAGATAGTGATCGCTGAACGTGCTGTTCTGCTCGTGATCGATGACCTCGAGCAGCGCAGACGACGTATCCCCGCGGAAGTCCGCACCCACCTTGTCGATCTCGTCGAGCAGGAACACCGGGTTGCGGGTGCCGGCACGCCGCATGCCTTGCAGAATGCGGCCCGGCAGCGCGCCGACGTAGGTGCGCCGATGACCGCGAATCTCCGCCTCGTCGCGTACGCCGCCGAGCGAGAGGCGCTCGAACTTGCGGCCGAGCGCGCGCGCGATCGAGTGCCCGAGCGACGTCTTGCCCGTACCGGGCGGCCCCATGAAACAGAGGATCGGGCCGCGCAAGTCGCGCTTCAGCGAGAGCACCGCGATGTACTCGACGATGCGATCCTTCACCTTCTCGAGTCCGAAGTGATCCTCGTCGAGCACCTTGCGCGCGGCGGAGACGTCGAGCCGGTCGTCGCTCGCGTGGCTCCAGGGAAGATCCGCGATCCAGTCCAAGTAGTTGCGGATCACGCCGTGCTCGGCGGACGCGGTCGGCGTCTGCTCGAGCCGCTCGAGCTCGCGCGCAGCCTGGGCTTGCGCCTCTTCCGGCAAGCCCGCGGCTTCGATGCGTCGGCGCAGCCCCTCGGCCTCCTCCTCTTCGTCCTCGGTTTCCCCTAATTCCTTGCGGATCTGATCGAGCTGCTGGCGCAGCATGTACTCGCGCTGCGTGCGACCCATCTCGGTCTGCACCTTTTCGCGAATCTCGCTCTCGACCTTCAGCGCCTCGGCGGCCCGCTGCACTTCGCCGCGCGCGCGGCGCAGTCGCGCCACCACGTCGAGCTCTTCGAGGAAGCCCTGCTTCGCTGCGATGTCGAGCTCGAGGTTCGAGGCCACGAGATCCGCGAGGCGCCCGGGCTCCTCGACGTTCATCGCGAGCACCTGCAATTCGTCCGAGAGCTTCGGGTGCTCGGCGACCAGCGACACGAAGCCGTCGCGCACGTCGCGCGCGAGCGCCTGCGCCTCGACCGAGCCGGCATCGCCCTGATCGGCGAGCAGCGAGATGCGGCCGCGGAAGAAATCGTCGCCGCCCACGAACTCGTCGATGCGCGCGCGCGCGATGCCCTGCACGAGCAAGCGATACGAACCGTCCGGGAAGCGCAGCATCTTCGCGACGCGAAGCACCGTGCCGGTGAGGTGGAGGTCGCCCACCGCTGGGCTGCCGTCGATCGGGCCGCGCACCGCGACCGACAACAGGTGCCGGTCCGGCGAAGTCATTACGGCGTCGATCAGCTTGCGGCTGCGATCGGTGTTGACGAGCAGCGGCGCGAGCAGGTGCGGGAAGATCACCGTGTTCTTGAGCGGCAGAACCGGCAACGTTTCGGGCAGCGTGCCCGGCGCGAGCGCCTGCGCCTCCGCCGGCGTCGCCAGCTCCGTCTCTTCAGCTCCGCGCGTCTGTTCGTCGCTCATGTCACTCCGTCGAGAGGCAGCCGCCGAAACGTCGCGGCGCCCGGATGGCAAGGAGCGGCCACCGACGGCGTATCGCGTCGACCGCAGTAGTGGCCGCGACGCCGCCAGCCGGGTCCGTTCCGGAGGCTAGTTGCCCTTCCCCTCCGTGTATTCGGCATCGATCACGTCGTCGCCGCCGGACTTCTTCTCGCCGCCTGCAGCCGCGTCCGCACCGCCCGGCCCGGCCTCGGCGCCCTGCGCCTTGTAGAGCACCTCGGCGACCTTGTGCATGGCCTGCTCGATGCGCTGCTTTCCGCTCTCCATGCGCGCACCGTCGTCGCTCTCGAGATCGGCGCGGCCCGCCACCAGCGCTTCCTCGGCAGCGCTCTTCACGTCAGCGGGGAGCTTGTCGCCGTTCTCCTTCAGCGTCTTGTCCGCCTGATAAATCAGCGAGTCGAGCTGGTTCTTCTTCTCGATCGTCTCGCGCCGCGCCTGGTCTTCAGTCGCGTGCGCCTCGGCGTCCTTGACCATGCGCTCGATCTCGCCCTTCGCGAGGCCGCCGGAACCCTCGATCTTGATCGACTGCTCCTTGCTCGTGGCCTTGTCCTTGGCGGAAACGGCGAGGATGCCGTTCACGTCGATGTCGAAGCTGACCTCGATCTGCGGCAGACCGCGCGGCGACGGCGGGATGCCGTCGAGCAGGAAGCGCCCAATCTCACGATTGGCGGTCGCCATCTCGCGCTCGCCCTGCAGCACGCGGATCTCCACCTGGGGCTGATTGTCGGCCGCAGTCGAGAACACTTGGCTGCGGCGCGTCGGGATCGTGGTGTTGCGCTCGATCATCCGCGTGAAGACGCCGCCCTGTGTCTCGACGCCGAGCGACAGCGGCG
>JANNKN010000003.1:0-6778 GCA_031396315.1 Deltaproteobacteria bacterium | reverse complement strand
CACGAACGCTACGAGCAACGCTCGGCGATCGGCCCACGCTTGTTCGAGGGCGCCCGCGGCCTCGAAGCCGCTACGGGTGGATGGATACGGCTCGCCGAGGGCGCGCGACCGCTCGATGCAGCGCTGCTCGTCGCCTTCGCTGACGCTTGGCCACCCGCAGTGTTCGCCTCGAGCGACCTGCCGATGGCGGTCGGCGGCGTACCCACGGTGGATCTCACGGTGCACATCCGCGCCTCGCTCCCGCAGCCCGACGACTTCGTGCTCGCGGTCTTCCGAACCCGCGAGGTCGCGGGCGGCTTCCTCGAGGAAGACGGCGAGCTCTGGAGCCGCAGCGGCCGGCTGCTCGCCCACTCCCGACAGCTCGGCGTATTCCTGTGAATCCGGGTGCGCTTGCCGGATGCGCGGCCTGCGTGTTATTCAGGAGCGGCATGAGCAACCTCCAGTTCGCCCCTGACCGAGCCGAACGCGCCACGCGCGAGTTCGGCTTCGTGTTTTTTGGCGGATGGTATTTCGCCGACGGGGCGAAGGAGGCGGCGCCGGCCTAACACCGAGCAGCCAGTCGACCGGAGCCCCGAGCGAATCGCCCGGGGCTCTTTTTTTTGCCCGCGCGCCGAGCGCGCCGCGGGCGGGAGCCTCCCGATGAATGCCCTCGAAAACACGAATCTCTCCGCGCTCGAAGAGCTGCCGCCGCCGCGCGCGCTCAAGCAGTCGCTGCCCGCGTCGAGCGCTGCGACCGCGACCGTGCTCGCGGCCCGCGCGGCCGTGCGCGACGCGCTGCACGGCCGCGATGGCCGCCTCGTCGCGATCGTCGGACCGTGCTCGCTCCACGATCGCGACGCCGCGCTCGACTACGCACGCCGCCTGCGACCCGTCGCCGAGTCCGTGCGTGGCGACGTGATCGTGCTGATGCGCGCGTACTTCGAGAAACCGCGCACGACGATCGGCTGGAAGGGCCTCGTGAACGACCCGCGCCTCGACGGCAGCTGCGACGTCGCGAGCGGTCTCGCCCTCGCGCGCGAGCTGCTCTGCGAGATCAACGCACTCGGCTTGCCCTGCGCAACCGAGTTCCTCGATCCGATCACTCCCCAGTACCTCGCGGACCTGATCGCGTGGGCGGCGATCGGCGCGCGCACGGCGGAGAGTCAGACCCACCGCGAGATGGCGAGCGGCCTCTCGATGCCAGTTGGCGTGAAGAACGGGACCGACGGCAGTGTGCAGGTCGCGGTCGATGCCGTCACCGCCGCGCGCCATCCGCACGTTTTTCTGGGTGTGAGCGAGCTCGGGCGTGCCTCGGTCGTGCGCACCACGGGCAATCGGGACGCGCATGTGGTCCTGCGCGGCGGTCGCTCCGGCCCGAACGCGAGCGCGGCCGCGATCGCGGACGCCGCCGCGCGCTTGGCTCCGCTCGGCCTTGCGCGCGGAGTGATCGTCGACTGTTCGCACGAGAACTCGCAGAAGCAGCCCGCGCGGCAGCTCGAGGTGGCCCGTTCGCTCGCCGCCCTCGGTCCGCGCGGAGCCCCAGCGCTGCTCGGCGTGATGCTCGAGAGCTTTCTGACGGCCGGGCGGCAGGAGTGGAAGCCCGGCGGTCCTCACGCCTACGGCGTCTCCATAACAGATGGCTGCCTCGGATTCGAGGACACGGCGGGCTTGCTCGGCGAGCTCGCACGCGCCTGGCGGAGCGGGCAGCCCGCGCCGAACGCGATGCCGTAGTTGCCGCCGATCTGCACGCGAATTGCCGGCTCCTGAAGCTCAATCACGAGTCGCGGCTGACCGATGCGGAAAACGATGAGTCGCCCCTCCCTGCTTCGCGTGAACTTTGCGCGCTTGATGCTCGCGTGTGGACTGTTGTGCGCGAGCGCGGGGCTCGCCGCGCCAGAGCGCGCCACGCCCGATGAGCTGACGCGCCTCGAGCGAGCGCTCGCCGAGAGCCCCGACGACGAGGCCGCCCGCAGCGCTTATGGCGATGCGCTTCTACGTGCGGGCGATGCGCTCGGCTCCCTGCGCGTGCTCAACCCGAAGCGCCTCCCTGGGCCGGATTGGGTGCGCGAGCTGCGCGCGTCGGCGCGCTTGTATCGCAAGCGCGGGGAGTTGCTGGCGGCGCGCAAGGCACTGAAGGACGCGCTCGACCTCTCCCCCAACGATCGCGTGCTCTACGCCGAGCTCTCCGAGGTGATCGCCGAGACCGGCGGCGCGGCTGCAGAGCCGGAACAGGCGCAGCAAGCCTCCGCGCCCGTCCCAGAGAGTGCGGCCGAGGCGACCGAGCCGGCGCAGATCACGCCCACGGACGAAACACGCAAGCCCCAGGTCGCTCCGGCGGCGGCGAAGCCCGCGGCTCCGCGCCGCGCGGCGAAGCTTTCGCCGCTGAATGCGCTCGTCGCACTTGGCGCCGTCGTGCTCGCGATCGCAGCCGTGTTGTTACAGCGCGCACTGCGGGGCGTCGGCGACCTCGCGGTGTCGATCGAGCTGCAGACGGACGCGCGCGCGACGCTCTCGGTGCGCCTCGCGCGCGAGCGCGAGCGTCAACGGCCGCCGCCGCGCGCGGATGCCCCATTGGGCGCGCGCGCCTCGAGCCGCTTCGAGCACAACATGGTCGCCCGCGAGACGCACTTCCGCGCGATTCCCGCCGGGCGTTATTGGGTGACGATCGAGGGCGTGGTCGAGCACGGCAGCGCAAAAGACGGCGTGCGCGAAGAGCTCGAAGTCAAAGTCGAGAAGGGCCGCGCGGCGCGTGCGGAGTTCGATCTGCGGCCGCAGGAGTGCCCGGTCGAGGTGCGCGTCGTGCAGGACGGCGCACCGGTCGCGAGTGCACGCATCGCGCTCGGCGGCGACCCGACTTCGTTGCGCCGCACGCGCGAGGGCGTCGCCAAGCTCGCGCTCCCGCTCGGCGAGCACGTGTTACTGGTGGGCGCGGACGATCGCGCCGCCGAACGCAAGCTGAAGCTCGATCGCATCGCACTCACGAAGATCGAGATCGACCTCGGCGATGCGAGCGGCCTCACCTTCTCGGGATGCGAGCCCGCCGTCGAGCCGTACTTGCGCGGGGATCTCTCGGTCGCGGCGGCGGCGCTCGAGAGGACCGGGCAGCGCGAGCGCGCCGCGGTGCTCTCGGGCCGCTTCCATCAGAGCCGCGGCTCGGTCGGCAATGCGGCGGAGAGCTTCGAGACGGCGGGGCGCTGGCTCGAAGCCGCAGAACTGCGTGCTGAGGCTGGCGACCTGACGAAGGCTGCCGCGCTATTCGAGCGCGCGGGCGACCTCGCGCGCGCCGCCGAGATGTACAACGCCAGCGGCGACTTGTTACGGGCTGGCGGAGCCTACGAGCAAACCGGCGACTTCGAGGCCGCAAGCGTCTGCTACCGCGACGCGGGCGACGACCGGAAGCTGCTCGACGCGCTCGAAAAGCAGGGCGAGTTCTTCGAGGCCGGCGAAATCGCGCAAAAGCTCGGCGAAGCGACGCGCGCGATCCGCAACCTCCAGCAAGTCGACTCGCGAAAGCCCGGCTACCTGCCCGCCTGCCGCATGCTCGCCGGGGTTTACAGCGAGCAGGGCAAGCACGAGCTCGCGGTGCAGAAGGCCGAAGAGGCCGTGACGTTCTCGCGGCCCGAAGACGCCGGCGCCGAGACTTTCGTTTGGTACGGCAACCTGCTCGCCAAAGCGGGGCGGCTCGAGCGCGCGCTCGAAATCCTCCAGGAGCTCGAGCAACGCTCGCCGGAGCACCCTGGGCTGACGACGCGCATCGAGGAGTTACGCAAAGAACTCTCGGGGGTGCGCCGCGAGGGATCGGCGACGCAAGTCGTGCGGCGCGCGTTCGGCGACGGCGCGCGCTACGAGATTCGCGAAGAGATCGGCAGCGGCGGCATGGGCATCGTGCTGCGAGCGCTCGATCGGCGCCTCGGCCGCGAAGTCGCGCTGAAGCGGCTCCCTGACAACTTGAAGGATCACCCGAAGGCGGTCGACCTGTTCCTGCGCGAAGCGCGCGCCGCGGCCGCGCTCAACCATCCGAACATCGTGACGGTGCACGACGTCGACGAAGACGGCGGCGTCTACTTCATCACGATGGAGCTGCTGGTCGGCCGCACGCTCTCGCAGCTGATCAAGCAGCACGGCCGGCTCGCGCCGCGAGACGCGATTCGCGTGGCGCTGCAAGTCGCCGCGGGCCTCGGCTACGCGCACAGCCAGCGCATCGTGCACCGCGACATCAAGACCTCGAATCTGTTCCTCACCGAAGACCGCATCGTCAAAGTGATGGACTTCGGGCTCGCCAAGATGCTCGAGGAAGTGCGCCGCTCGACGACCGTCGTGGGCGGGACGCCTTATTACATGGCGCCCGAGCAGGCGGCGGGCGATTCGGTCGACGCGCGCGCGGATCTCTACGCGTTCGGCGTCACGCTGTTCGAGCTCGTTTCGGGCCGGCGCCCGTTCGAGACCGGCGACGTCGCTTACCACCATCGCCACACGCCCGCGCCCGATCCGCGCAGCCTCGGCATCGAGATGCCCGAGGCGCTGGCGACGCTGATTCTGCAGTTGATGGCCAAGGCGCCGGCAGATCGGCCGGCGAGCGCCGAGCAGGTCGCGCTGCGCATGCGCACGATTCTCGGCGCGCAGAAGAAGTAATCTGAGCCAATCGGGTCCAACCCGATTGGCTCAGCGGGCGCGCCCGAGCCCCGCCGCTTCGCGCGCCGCCTCGAACACGGGCGTCGCGAGTGTGCGCGCGCGCTTCACGCCGTCGGCGAGCACGTCCTCGACGAGATTTCGCTGCTGCGCCAGCTCTTCGCGGCGTGAACGCATGGGCGCGAAGTACGCGATCGCGCGCTCCGCGAGCTCCTTCTTCACGTCGCCGTAGCCCATGCCACCGGCGGCGGCGCGCGCGAACAACGCCTCGCGCTCCGCCTGCGTGGCGAATAATGACCAGAGCTGAAACAGCGACTGCGCGGTGTTCTTCGGCGCCTCGACCGGCGACGAATCCGTGACGATCCCCATCACCGCTTTGCGGAGCTGTTTCTCGGCCCAGAACATGCACAGCACGTTGCCGTAGGACTTCGACATCTTGCGGCCGTCGGTCCCCGGCACCACCGCGACCTCTTCCACGATCACCGGCTCGGGCAGCTTGAAGACTTCGCGACCGTAGGTGTTATTGAACTTGCTCGCGATGTCGCGCGCCATCTCGATGTGCTGCTTCTGATCCTGGCCGACCGGCACGAGGTCCGACTGGAACTGCAGAATGTCGGCGGCTTGCAGCACGGGATACGCGAACAAGCCGTGATCCGCAGAGAGGCCCTGCGCGATCTTGTCCTTGTACGACGTGGCGCGCTCGAGCAGGCCCATCGGCGTCACCGTGGTGAGCAGCCAGCTGAGCTCGCAAGTCTCGGGCAGGTCGGACTGCCGGTAGAGAATCGCGCGCTTCGGATCGAGGCCGCAGGCGAGGTAATCGAGCACCAGTTCGCGCACCAGCTCGCGCCGCCGCGCGCCGTCGCGAATCGAGGTCATCGAGTGGTAGTCGGCCACGAAGATGATCGCGTCGCCGCGCGTTTGCTGCTCGACGTGTTGGCGCATCGCGCCGAAGTAGTTGCCGAAGTGGGCTTCGCCGGACGGCTGAATGCCTGAGAGAATCCGCATGCCTGCCTCGCCGTGTGCATCGAATGGGCGGCGCAGCATCGCGGCGCGCTGGGCGCGTCGCAATGCGAGCCCAGAGCGGATTCGCGTGACGTAGTCTGCGCGAGGGAGGGCGCAGCCATGAAGTGGACCCGGGGCAATCGCAGCGGAAACCTCGAAGATCGACGCGGCCAGAGCGCAGGCCTCGGGGGCGGCGGCATGCGCATCCCCGGTGGGCGCGGCGGCATGGGTCTCGGCGGCATCGTGATCGTGCTCGCGATCGCGTACTTCACGGGCCAAAACCCGCTCACGCTGCTCGACGCGCTCGGAGGCGGCGGGGCGCAGCCGCCGATGGACGCGAGCCTCGATGTCGCGACCGGCGCGCCGGTCGAAGAAACGAGCGCGGAGGCCGAGCGCGCCGACTTCATGTCGTTCGTGCTCGACGACGCCCAGAACACGTGGACGCGCATCCTGCCCGGCTATCGCGAGGCGAAGCTCGTGCTCTTCCGCGACGCCGTCAGCTCGGGTTGTGGCGACGCGCAAGCCGCGATGGGCCCGTTCTACTGCCCCGCCGACGAGAAGGTGTACGTCGACCTCGGCTTCTTCGACGAGCTGTCGCGGCGCTTCGGCGCGCCCGGCGATTTCGCGCAGGCCTACGTGCTCGCGCACGAGATCGGCCACCACGTGCAGAACCTGACGGGCACCGAGCGCAAGCTGCGCGAGGCGCAGCGCGCGAACCCGGAGCGCGAGAACGCGCTCTCGGTGCGCATGGAGCTACAGGCGGATTGTTATGCCGGCGTGTGGGCGCATTCGACGGAGCAGCGCGAGCTGCTCGAGCGCGGGGACCTCGAGGAGGGTCTCGGCGCGGCATCCGCGGTGGGCGATGACCGGATCCAGGAGATGAGCGGTAGCGGCGTGCACCCGGAGAGCTTTACGCATGGGTCGGCGGCGGAGCGGTCGGAGTGGTTTCGGCGCGGGTATCAGAGTGGGGATGCGGAGGCGTGCGACACGTTTGCGAGCTGATTCCTGGGTGAGAGCGGTGCTCGGTCGGGCTGCGCAGCCGCGGCGGGGCCGGGGGCGGCTTCGGGCGATGGCTCGCTGGCGGCCCCTCGCTCGGGTGCACCCCACATCGCGGTGAGATGCGTTGCGCGGTGGTGTGGCGTGGCATGGAGTTCGGGGCCGAGCTCCG
>JANNKN010000843.1:0-6914 GCA_031396315.1 Deltaproteobacteria bacterium | reverse complement strand
CGAACGGCTTCGAGATCGACTGGATCGTGAACGGGAGACGCGCGTCGCCCACTTCGTAGACGTGGCCGTCGATGGTCGCGACGCAGATGCCGAACGAGCGCGGGTCGGCCTTACCGAGCTCGGGGATGTAGGTCGCGACCGCACCCTCCTCGAGCCCAAGGAAGCGCTCGTGGAGCGCGCGCAGATAGCGCTCGATCGGAGATCGAGACGAAGAGGTCGCACGCGCAGCTTGCACCTTCGCTCTGAGAGCAAGATCGGTGCCTGCGCGGGCGAGCCGCACGCGGCGTTTCGTCGGGCGCGCTGGCGAGCCCTTCGGCAACGCGTGCTCAAGCCGGCGGCAGCGCGCTCGCGCCGGCCGACTGCGGCGCGAGGCAGAGCCGGCGTAGCTTCCCCCGATGCCGGCGCTCACCGCCTACATCGATCTCAAGTCGCCGTACGCCTATCTCGCGGTCGCGCCAACGCGCGCGCTCTGCGCAGAGCACGGCGCCGCGCTCGACTGGCTGCCGTACGTGCTCGACATCCCGAGCTACCTCGGCTCGGCGCGCCTCGACCCCGCGAGCGGGCGCGTACTCGAGAGCGAGCGCACCGAATCGCAGTGGCGAAAGGTGCGGTACGCGTACATGGACGTGCGGCGGCAGGCGAATCGCGCGGGGCTGGTGATTCGCGGCACGCAGAAGATCTGGAACACGGAGCTGGCGGCGATCGCCCTGCTCTACGCGCGGCAATGCGCGCCGGCGCGCGTCGATGCGTTCCTCGACGCGAGCTTCGCGCCGTTCTGGCGGCGCGAGCTCGACGCAGAGGACGCGGGCGCGCTCGAGGCAAAGCTGCGCGAAGCCGGCATCGACGCTGCGGGCTTCACCGCCTTCGCGGCGAGCGAGGGGCGCGCGCAGCTGAGCGCGACGATGCGCGAGGCGCACGCGCGCGGCGTGTTCGGCGTGCCGAGCTTTCTGCTGGGCGGCGAGCTTTATTGGGGGCGCGAGCACTTGCCGCTGCTCGCGGAACGGCTGGCGGCGGCGCGCTGACGTCGCGCGCAACGGAGTCATTATGAAATTTCCCGCACCTCGAGGAGTTCCCGTGACGACGACTCTGCGCGAACCCTTACAAGTCGATGCGATCGCCGGGCTCGATGCCAGCGCGCCGGTCGTGATGCTCAACCTGATGAAGTTCCGCGCGCGTTCCCGCGATGGAAACGGCAGCGGCTGGGACGCGTATCGTCGTTACAGCGCGCACACCTCGCCGCTGCTGAAAGCGCGCGGCGCAACCATCGTCTGGGCCGGCGACGTCCGCGGCGTCGCGCTCGGCGAGGTCAGTGAAGGCGACTGGGATTACGCCGCGCTGGTCTGGTATCCGCGGCCGAGTGCGTTCCTCGAGATGATGAATTCGCGCGAGTACGCGGCCGGCAACGTCGACCGCGAGAATGGCACCGAACGCCACCTGATCCTCGCGACGCACATGACGTACTCGAAGCTCGCGCCGCCGTACGGCGGCGCCGGCTGACGCCTCGCACCCGCTACAGCCCGCCCGTCACATACAGGCATTGCCCGGTGATCCAGCTCGCGGCGTCGGAAGCCATGAAGACGACCGCGTTGCCGATGTCGTCGGGCGTGCCGAGCCGGCCGAGCGGAATGTTCAGGAGCTTCTCGAGCGGCTTGCCTTCCGGGAACTTCGTCGACGCGTTGAAGTTCTCCGTGGGGATCGGCCCCGGCGCGATGGCGTTGACGCGAACGTTCGGCGCGAGCTCGAGCGCGAGCGTCGCGGTGAGACTGTTCACGGCAGCCTTCGACGCCGCGTACGGCCCGTTCTTGGGCGCCGGCCCGAGGGCAGCGCGCGAGGAGATGTTCACGATCGCGCCGCCGCTCGCGCCGAAGTGTCGCGCAGCCACGACCGCCGACAGCCACACCGACTTGAGGTTGAGATCGAGCTGCGCGTCCCAGCGATCCTCGGGCGTGCGCGTCAAGTAGCGCGGCGTCGCGTCGGGCAGACCGCCTGCGTTGCTCACCCAGATGTCGAGGCGCCCGAGCTCGCTTTGCGCCCGCTCGGCGAGGCGCTCGAGCTGTGCAGCGTCGGTCACGTCGGTGGGCACCGCGATCGCGCGCCGCCCGAGCGCGCGCACCTCGGCCGCCACGGCGTCGAGGTCCGCGGCGGTGCGCGCCGCGAGCGCAACGTCGGCGCCGGCGCGTGCGAGCGCGAGCACGATGCCGCGGCCGATTCCTTTGCCCGCGCCCGTCACCACCGCGACGCGGCCGCTCAGATCGAATGCGTGAGGCATCGCCCCTCCCATCGCGCGAAGCATGCAGCATCCGGCCGCTGACGCGCGACGCTGTGCCAATTGGGGTCTGACCCCAAGGGTTCAGTGGCCGACGACGCGCGCGCGGCGCACACTCGAAGGCGCCGGCGGGTCGCTGCTGCGTAGGGGGGTCCCGATGCCGAAGATCGAGCCGCACGCGAGCTGGCTGTCGCTCGAGGCGCGCGCGAAGACCGAGAGCGACCCGCGCGTGCGCGCGCTGCTGACCGCCGTGCGCGACCACGTGGAGCACGAGATTCGCGGCGACCTTCCTCGGCTGATGGCGACGCTCACCGCCGAGCCGATCTATCACTTCTGGAACCCGGCAGGCTCGTTCAAGCTCGAGGGACGCGAGGCGGTGGCTGCGTTCTACACGAACATGATCGCGGTCGGCGGCAATCAGTTCGAGATCGTGGTCGAGAAGATCGTCGCGGATCGCGCGAACGTGATCACCGAGGGACGGGTGAAGCAGGTGCAGACCGGCGCCACGCTGCTTGCGGCGGGCCGGGGCGAAGTAGCCGGCGGTGTCGCGGTGAAGCCTGAAGATCTCTTCCTCACCTGCGCACAGCTCGTCACCGTCTGGCCCAGCGACGCGAACGGCAAGCTGATCGGCGAGGACATCTACTTCGGAGAGGACGCCCTCGCGTCCGCACAGAAGATCGAGCGCGCCGATCTCCCCGCCTACCACCGGCTCGCTCAGTAGCAACCGCTGTCCGCGCTCGGCCCGCCGCGCGCACGAGGATCCCATGCCCGAGCTCGACTTCCCGACGAAGACCAAGGCTCCTGCCGTGACCGGCACGCCGCTCGAACGCGTCGCGCGGCTCGCGGACGTGATTCGCGCCGGCGGCGATCAGGCCCAGCAACTGCGCCGCTTGCCCAGCGAGACGGTGGCGGCACTCGTCGACGCGGGAATCTTTCGCATCGCGATCCCGAAGGAGCTCGGCGGCGACGACGCGAGCATCACCGAGACGATCGCGATCCTCGAGGCGATCTCGAGTATCGACGCTTCGGTCGGCTGGAACGTGATGCTCGGCTCCGAGATCAACGCGATGGCCGCGGGCGCCATGGAGCCCGCGCTCGCGCGTGAGGTTTATCTCGACGATCCGCGCGTGATCATGTGCGGCGGCGGCGGGCCGGGCTCGCAGCCGTCGCGTGCCGTCAAGCAAGCGGACGGCAGCTATCGCGTGTGGGGCCAGAGCACGTTCATCAGCGGCTGCCACAACGCGACCTGGTGCTTCATGATGGCGCCGGTGATGGAAGGCGACGCCGTCGTGAAGGACGCGAACGGCGCGCCGGCGATCCGCAGCTTCTTCCTGCATGCGTCGCAATACGAAATCCTTGACACCTGGGACGTCGCCGGCCTGCGCGGCTCGGGCAGCCACGACGTGCGCGCGAACGGCGCGATCGTGCCTGAGAAGTGGGCGAACGTGCAGCTGTTCGCGTTGCCCGCGCGCTACCCGAACCCCGCCTTCCGCGTGCCCGTTGCGCTGCGTCTCGCCTATAACAAGGCCGCGGTGGCGATCGGCGTCGCGCGCGGCGCGGTCGACGAGTTCTACGCGCTCGCGCAGACGAAGGTGCCGTGGCTGACCGCTTCCGCGCTGCGCGACCGCCCGGTTGCACAGCAGCGCGCGGGTGAGGCCGAGGCGCAGCTGCGTTCCGCGCGCGCCTTCCTGATGGAGGCGATGCACGCGGTCGAGGAGGAGCTGAAACGCGGGCTCGAGATTCCGTCGCCGCTGGCTACGCAGACCGCGCGGCTCGCCTGCACGCATGCCGCGAACGCCTCGATGCACGTCGTCGATCTCGTGCATAACACCTGCGGCACGAGCGCGATGCGCATGCACAGCCCGCTCGAGCGAAAACTGCGCGACGCCCACGGCTGCGCCACGCACCGCTGGGTCGCGCACTCGCTCTACGGCGAGCTCGGCAAGATCCTGCTCGGCCACGAGGCCACGCCGGAGTTCATGGGGCTGATGTAGCCGCCGCGGCTACGCGCAGCTGACGCGGAACGCGGGCGGCGGATCGAGCGCGCCAGCGGCGGCGAGGCTCGCGAGCGACGCATCGTCGAGCCGCATGCGAGCCAGCGCTGCCTGGAAGCGCGGCGCGCGCAGCAAGCCCGGAAGGCGCGCCTCGATCGGCAGCGCGCAGCTCCGCGCGCTCGAGCACGCAGCGACGCCCGCCGCGATCTCACGCTCGAGCCAATCAGCGCCCTCCTCGAGCTCACCGAGCTCGAAGCACACCCACGCCGCGGCATCGGCATAGATCGCATCCTCGCGCGCGAACGCGCGCAAGCGCGCGAGCGTCTTGCGTGCGGCGGCTTCGTCGCCGCGTCGCGCCTCGAGCCGGCCGCGCGCTTCGAGCGTCATGCGATGATCGACGCCTGCCGCACCGGCCACCTCGCGCAGCGCCCGCTCGGCCGCGCCATAATCACTCGTCTCGATGTGTGCGAGCAGCGCGGCTTGGAGCGCCCAGCTGTGACCGGGGCTCGCGTCGAGTGCGCGTGCCGCCTCCTCGCGTGCGGCGTTCGCGTCGCCGCCGAAGCGCAACACCGACGAGAGCAATACGCGGGGCATCGGGTTCAGCGGATCGAGCGCACTCGCGCGGCGCAGCAACCGTTCGGCGACGCCGAACTCGCCGAGGTCGCGGAAGTAGCGCACGGCGAAGTGCGCCAGCACGTGCGGATCGCCGGGCGCAACGTGGAGCGCCTGCTCGAACAGCCGCCGCATCTCGAGCCAATCCCAGCTCCGCCAACGCACGTCGATCGCCTTCGCCATCAGCGCCTCGGGCTGAAGCGGATCGAGCGCGAGCGCGCGCTGCGCGGAAGCCCGCACGCGCTCGGCGACGCGCGGGTATGGCTCCTCATGGGCCGCGCGCAGCGCGTGCACGTAGGCGTACAGACCATGCGCAGCCGCGAAGCTCGGATCGAGCGCGATCGCGCGCTCGAGCTCGGCGACGCCTTCGTACCGGAAGCTCGGCCGTTCGGCCTGATACTTCTGGCGAGCGCGCACGTATTGCTCCCACGCCTCGAGGCGAACCGCCGACGGCGCCGGGCCGGTCAGCCTGCGCTCGCCGAGGCGCAACGCGAGCCGCCCCGCGACGGCGCTCGCAAGCTCTCGTTGCAGTGGCAGCGCATCGCGAACTTGCGCGCTCATCGTCTCGGTCCAAATCTGGAACCCGTCGCGCGCGCGCGCGAGGCGAGCCGTGACCCGCAGCTGCTCGCCTTCGCGGCGCACGCTGCCCTCGAGCACGTGGCGAACGCCGAGCTGCGCGCCGATCGCGCGCACGTCGCCGCGCGAGCCCGCGACGGCAGTGGCCGAGGAGCGCGCGACGACGCGCAGGCCGGGCACGCGCGCGAACGAATCCATCAGCTCGTCGGTCAACCCTTCCGCGAACCAGCCGAAGCCTGGCTCGGAGCTCAAATCGACGAAGGGCAGCACCGCGATCGACTCTTCGCGTCCAGCCTGTTCGCGCTCGCCGGGACGCAGCAGCCACACGACCGGTGCGGTGAGCGCGTAGCCGCGCTTCGCCACCGTCGCGACGTGGTGCCGACCGTGACGCGCGTCGCCGAGCGCGGCGCGCAGGTTCGAGACGCAGCGCGTCAGCACGTCGTCGCTCACGACGACGCCCGCCCAGACGTCGGCGAATAACTCCTCGCGCGTCACCACCTCGCCCGGACTGCGCGCGAGGCGAAGCAGCAAATCCATCACCCGCGGCTGAAGGCGCACCGTGCGGCTCGCGCGCTCGATCACGCCGAGCAGCGGGCGTACCCGCCAGTCGCCGACCGTGAGCTCGCGCGCGAGGTCGTGGCTTCGCCCGCCCGTCATGCCATCTGTCGCACGCAATCGATCCCTCTCGTGCCGGCTACCCCCGCTTTAGGCACCGCGCTTGGGGTGCGGTTCACGCGGGGAGATTTTCTGGAGGTTTTCGTTCGGGTTTCGGGCCGCTCGAGGTCGCGGCGGCTGCGTTCTCTGACGCGAACGCAGTTGCGCCCACGAGGAGCCTCGACGCATGCAACGGCTTTCCCGCAACGGCCCGAAGTTCGCCTGGATTTTGGTTGCAGGCTGCGCGCTCGCGGGGTCGGCGTCGGCCGCGCGGCCAGTCCCAGAGGCAAGGCTCGCGCTGGAATCCTTCGCGACGCTGGACGCTGCGCTCGTCGCGGCGACTGGGCGCGTGCACGAGCGCTCCGTGCGCGAGGATCGCGAGCACCTCGGCGGAATTTTCGCCTCGGGAGACCGCGCTCGCTTCCGCTATTCGGTCGCAGCTGGAAGCCGCGGCGCGGACGAGCTCTCGGCCCGGCTGCGCGCACCCGCCGGCTTCCAGCTCGCAGCCATCTGGCACAACCATGGCGCGCCCGGCACCGGGCGGAGCCTCTTCTCCGACCGCGACACCGCGCTCTCGCGCCGGCTCGGCGTGCCGATTTACCTCGCGACGCCGGCAGGCGCGCTGCGCGTATTCGAGCCAGGCGCCCGTACGCTCTCGCCCGCCCAAGCAAGTCGCCGCGGCGTCGGCTGGCGCGCGGGGACCGCGCTCGGCAGTGCCGTCGATTCACCCGGCACGAGCGCGACCGCCTGCCGCATCGCCGCTCGGGGACGGTTCAACCTTTTTTTTGTTTTTGGGGCACCCCCCCCCAGCG
>JANNKN010000833.1:0-7638 GCA_031396315.1 Deltaproteobacteria bacterium | reverse complement strand
GGGGCGGCGGGTGCGGCGGCATCAAGCGCAGCCAGGCCCCAACGCAATGCTCGCCTTCAGGCAGCGCTCGCGGCTTCGCGATGCCCCTTCACCCCAAAGGGCCGCAGCGAGCCAGCCGCCGCAGCCGCCGCCCCGCCCCCGACTCGCCAGCACCCCAATCTGCACGAGTCTCCGACGGCGACGACTCGCACCTCGAACGCTGCTAGCGTGCCGCGCCTTCGCACCCCCCACTCTTTTGGAGAGCATCGATGGGTCTTCTCGACGGCAAGGTCGCGCTCGTCACGGGCGCTGGCGGTGGTCTCGGTCGCGAACACGCGCTGGCACTCGCGCGCGAGGGCGCGAAGGTGGTCGTCAACGATCTCGGCGGCTCGCGCGACGGCAGCGGCGGCGGCGCCCACTCGATGGCGGATCAAGTCGTCGCGGAGATCAAGGCGGCCGGCGGAACGGCCGTCGCGCAGTACGACAGCGTCGCGACGGTCGAGGGCGGCGAGCGCATCGTGAAGGCGGCAGTTGACGCGTTCGGGAAGCTCGACATCTGCGTGAACAACGCGGGCATCCTGCGCGACAAGTCGCTCGTGAATACGACCGAGGACATGTTCGACATCGTCGTGCAGGTGCACCTGAAGGGCACGTATTGCGTGACGCGGCCGGCTTTCGCGCACATGAAGGAGAGGGGCCAGGGCGGCGTGATCATCAACACGTCGTCGACGTCGGGGCTGAACGGCAACTTCGGTCAGTCGAACTACGGCGCGGCGAAGGCCGGCATCTGGGGCTTCACGCGCTGCGTCGCGATCGAGGGCAAGAAGGCCAAGATTCGCTGCTACGCGCTCGCTCCGGTGGCGCTCACGCGGCTCACCTCGGACCTCGGCGGCTTCCAGGATCCGAAGCTGCAGGAGAAGATGAACCCGAAGCTCGTCTCGCCCTTGGTGGTGTTCCTCGGCAGCGAGCTCGCTGCGGATCTCACCGACAAGACGTTCTTCGTGGGCGGCGGACGCATCGCCGAAATGCGCATGGTGACGGCGCCCGGCGTGCAGAAGACCGACAACGACGGGCTCTGGACGGCGGAAGAGATCGCGGCCCGCATCAACGAAATCCTACTGCCGGCCTAAGGGCCGGCGTCGGGTCCCCGCGAGCGGAGCTCACGGGGATCCGACGGGACCTTCCTCTTTTACTCCGCTCGGCTCCGAAGACTCCGCCTCGCTGCGCGCTTCGCTTGCGGCCCAGATCCATGAATGGTGGTGCGGGCAACCAGGGCCGAGCGGAGCTCCACGCCGGGCTGTAAACCTTTTGCCCATGCCGGACGCACAACCCGCTCGCGTTCGCACGGCGAATCCCAGCGCCGCCGACGCCGCGAGCGCGATGACGCCGCGCTTCCAGGTGCTGTTCCGCTTTTTCGCGCGCCGCTTTTTCGCGCACCTCGCCTTCGACGAGGCGACGCTCGCAAAACTGCGCGACGCGGAGGCGAAGGGCGCCGTCGTGTACGTGATGCGCTACGCGAGCCGCCTCGACTATTTTCTGTTCAACACACTCTTTGCGCGCGAGGGACTGCGCCTCTCCGCGTACGCGAACGGCATTCAGTACTGGTATTACACGCCCTGGTGGCGCAGCGTGCCGGCGTTCGGGATGCGCGCGCTGCGCGGCGCGAATCGCGGCGATCCGGCGAAGACCGGCCGCGCGCATCTGCGGCGCGTCGCGAATGCGGGCGAGTCGGCGTTCTTGTTTCTGCGCACGGCGCGCCTCGCCGCCTTGTTGCGGAGCCCGACCGAGGCGATCGCGCGCAGCCACCGCGAGCTCGAGTTTCTCGACGAGCTCGCGGAGGTCGCGGCCGAGGGGAAGCCGGTTCACGTGGTTCCGCTCGCGCTCTTCTGGCGCAAAGGTCCGCGCGCCGAGCGGCGTTTCTTGAATCTCTACCGCGGTGCGTCCGCGCGGCCCGGCGACCTCGCGAAGGTCACGTCGTTCTTGCTGACCTACCGCGATCTCTCGATCAAGACTGGCGAGCCGATCGACCTCACCGCGTTCCTCGCCCAGGAGCAAGCTGCGAATCGCGACGCGCTGGTGCGCCGTCTGCGCCGCAAGGTGATGCAGTTCGTTTCGGCGGAAGAGCGCGTCGCCGAGGGGCCGCTGCTGCGCCCGCGCCACAAAGTGCGCGAACTCGTGCTCGCCGATCCGCGCGTGCAGGAGGCGATCGCGGAGCGGGCGAAGAGCGGGCGAGGCACGATGGAGGCGGCGCGCGCGCAGGCCGAGCGCGCATTCGACGAGCTCGCCGCGAACATGAGCTCCTCCGTGATCGCGCTGCTCGCGACGGTCGTGAGCATGCTCTTCCGGCGCCTGTTTCAACGCATCGAGACGCGCGGGCTCGAGAAGATCGCGGAGCACGCGCGCAAGCATCCCGTGGTGTTGGTGCCGAGCCATCGTTCGTACTTCGATTTCCTGATTCTCTCGTGGCTCTTCTACGACAACTACTTGGTGCCGCCGCACATCCTCGCGCGCGAGAACATGGCGTTCGGCCCGTTCGGCTTCTTGTTCCGCCGCGCGGGCGCGTTCTTCATGCGGCGCTCGCTCGACGACCCGATCTACAAATCCGTGTTCCGCGCTTACGTGGTGTTCCTGGTGCGCGAGGGTTTCACGCAGGAGTTTTTCATCGAGGGCGCTCGCTCTCGCACGGGCAAGACCACGGCCCCGCGCTTCGGGATGCTGGGGTGGACGATTCAGGGCTTCGTCGACAGCGGCCGGCGCGATCTCTTCTACGTGCCGGTCGCGATCAGCTATGAGCGGCTCGTCGAAGAGGGCGCGATGGTGCAAGAGCTCGAGGGCGGCCAAAAGCAGGCCGAGAGCATGCTCGGGCTGGTGCGCGCGCGGAAGGTGTTGTCGCGCCACTTTGGCAGCGTCTACCTGAACTTCGGCGAGCCCGTGTCGCTCGCCGAAACGCTCGCGGGACGCGCGGCGCTCTGGCAGCAAGGCGACGCCGGCGAGCCGGAGCGGCGCGCGATCGTCGAGAGCTTCGGGCGCGAGCTGGTCGAACGCATCAACTGGTCGATGGTCGCGACCGCGACCAGCGTCGCCGCCGCGGCGCTGCTCGGCGAGCCGCATCGCGGCATGTTCCGCGGCGATCTCGAAGCGCGCATGGCGCAAGTCGTCGGTTTGTTACGGCTCCAAGGCGTGCGCCTCACGCCCGCACTCGACGCGGACATCCAGCATCGCTTCGCCGAGTCGATCGACTTCCTGATTCGGCTCGGTTTGATTCGTTCCGAGCACGATTCGCGCGGCGAGCTGATCTACTTCGACGAGCCGAATCGGCGCGCACTCGACGTCTACCGCAATGGCATCTACCACGCGCTCGCTGCGCCGAGCCTGCTCGCGCGCCGGCTGCTCGCGGGCTCGTGCGAGGAGCGCGCATTGCGCGAGCACGCCTCGTTCTGGCTCGAGCTGCTCGACGTCGAGTGGTTCGCGCCGCGCGCGGACCAGCAGGCCGCGCTGTTCGACGCGTTCCTCGACGCGTTCACCCATGGTGGCGTGATCGAGCGCAGCGGCGACCGCGTGCGCGCGACCGAGACTGGGCGCCCGCTGCTCGCGTTCTTGGCCGAGCAGACGCGCAGCGTGCTCGAGGCCTATTACGTCGCATTCTGCACGCTCGAGAGCTTGACGGTGCCGGCGACCGCGAAGGCGCTCGAGAAGGCGAGTGAGACGTATCATCGCCGGGCGCAGCTGCTCGGCGAGGTGCGGCGGCCCGAGGGCTGGAACCCGGTCACGTTCAAGAACGCGCTCGATGGCATGGCTCAGCGCGGCGTGCTCAGCCTGACGACGAATGCGGAGCGCGAGCCGGCCTACGAGCGCGGGCCGGCCTTCGCGGAGCTCGCGCCGCTGCGCGCTCGTCTGGCAGCGGAGTTGCCACCCGGGTAAGGTGCCGCCCCTCATGGCGACGGCGGAAGCACTCCCGGATTTCGCGAAGCGCGGCGGCCTAATTACTGCCATCGCGCAGGATCACGCGAGCGGCGAGATCCTGATGGTCGCCTACATGAATGAAGCCGCGTTCCGCGAGACGCTCGTGCGCGGCGAAGTCGTCTATTGGAGCACGTCTCGCAACGAGCTCTGGCACAAGGGCGAGTCGAGCGGCAACACCCAGGCGCTGAAGTCGTTGCGCATCGACTGCGACGGCGACGCGGTGGTCCTGCAGGTGGAACAAAAGGGCGGAGCGGCTTGCCACACCGGCCGGCGCAGCTGCTTCTACCGCCTGCACGAGGGCGACGGCAGCTGGCGCATCACGAGCGAGCCTCTGTTCGATCCCGAGAAGGTCTACAAGAAATGAAGCGCGCTCCCGACAAACGTCAGCTCGTGCTCGGCCTTCCGAAGGGCAGCCTGCAGGACACCACCGCGAAACTGTTCGCGCTCGCCGGCTACAACCTGCGGGTTCCGGATCGCTCTTATTATCCCGAGATCGACGACCCCGAGCTCTCCTGCGTACTGATTCGCGCCCAGGAAGTCGCGCGCTACGTCGAACAGGGCGTGCTCGACGCGGGCATCACCGGCGTCGATTGGGTGCTCGAGAACGGCGCGAAAGTGAAGGAGCTCGCGGACCTGCGCGCGCCCTGGCCTAATTACCGGCCCGTGCGCTGGCTGCTCGCGGTGAAGGAAGACTCGCACTTCCAGTCGGTGAAGGACCTCGAGGGCGGGCGCATCGCGACCGAGACCGTCGAGCTCACCAAGCGCTACCTGAAGCGCCACGGCGTGAAGGCCGAGGTCGAGTTCTCCTACGGCGCGACCGAGGTGAAGCCGCCGCTGCTCGCCGACGCCATCGTCGACGTCTCGGAGACGGGCTCGTCGATTCGCGCGAACCGCCTGCGCGTGATCGACACCGTGCTCGAGAGCACTCCGCGCTTCATCGCGAACAAGGACGCGTACGCCGACGTATGGAAGCGCCGCAAGATGGAGCGCTTGTTACTGCTCCTGAACGGCGCGATCGCCGCGGCCGGCCGAGTGGGCCTGATGATGAACGTGCCCCGCGTGCACTTGCAAAGGGTGCTCGACGTGCTTCCCGCGCTCGGCTCGCCGACCATTTCGACGCTGACCGACGAGAGCTGGGTCGCGCTCAACACCGTGATCGAAGAGAAGCTCGTGCGCGAGCTTCTGCCGGAGCTCGTAGAGCGCGGCGCGCGCGGCATCGTCGAGTACCCGCTCAGTAAAATTGTTGGGTAAGAGCATCGGGGCGGCGCAGGGGCGAGCCGGGCGGTCGCGCTTCGGGCCCTTGGCGGCGAGGTGTTCGGGGTTGGGTGGAGGTGGTGCGCTGCGGGTGGGCGTGCTTGCGCGCTCGCGGCCGGGGATTCGTGGCGCGGAGAATTGCAATCGCACGGGCGGGATCCGGGCCCTCTGGCGCGATCCGCCCGGCTCGCCCCTGCGCCGGCGCCGCGCTGTGGAACCTGGGCTGCGGAGCGTGGGGTTGGGGAAGGGCGAATCGAGAGCGCCTTCGAGGCGCTCTCGATTCGTTGCGTTGCGCGTGAGCGGCTTCGCATTTCGAGGATGTGAGCGGCGATGAGTGTCGTGCCCGCGCTTTCCGCGCTCGCGCGGCTGCCGTTCGACCACGCGCGCAACGCCTTCAAAGGCATCCTCGGTCCGCGCCTCGTCGGTGAACGCCGCGTCGTGCAAGCGGCCGTGCTGTCGGAGCGCGGGGTGCTGCTCGCGCTGCGCAGCGATCTCATGGGCTGGGAGCTTCCCGGCGGCAATCTCTCGCCGGGCGAATCCGAGGAAGCTGCGATCGTACGCGAGGTGCGCGAGGAGACGGGACTCGAGATCGCACTCGACGCGGTCGTCGGCGAGTACCGGCGCACGGGATTCTTCGCGCACCGCGCGCGCGTGTTTCGCGCGCACGCGATCGGCGGTGCGCTCGCGCCGAGCGCCGAGACGCCCGCGGTCGCGTGGTTCGCGCCGAGCGCGCTTCCGGGCGAGCTGTTCCCGTGGTTTCGGGGCCCGCTCGAAGACGCGCTGCGCGGCGGCGCGCCGGTTGCGCGCGAGGAGCGCCTCGGCGCGCGCGCGATCGCCGCCGGGTTCGCGATCGATCTGCGGGTGCGCCTGCGCGGTGGCGCCGGCGGGCTCGAAAGCTGAGGAGATCTCCCGCCGGATTCGCTCGCGTGCTCGGCTAGAAGCTCTCTTTGTAGGGCCTCAGATCGAGCTCGAGCGTCCATGCGCTGCGCGGCTGGGCGTGCAGTCGCCAGTAGGCCTCCGCCATGTCGTCGGGCGCGAGCATGCCGTCCGCGCCGAGGCGCTCCTTCAACTGCGGGAAGCCGCCGTTCACCTGATCGCCGTCGATCACGCCGTCGACGATCACGTGCCCGATGTGGAGGCCCTTCGGACCGTATTCGCGCGCCATGCCGAACGCGACGCTGCGCAGCGCCGCCTTCGCGGAGGCAAACGCAGTGAAGGGCGGCCGCGCGCGCAGCGAGGCGGTCGCGCCGGTGAAGATCAGCGTGCCGCCACCGGCGGGGAGCATGCGCCGCGCCGCCTCGCGCCCGACGAGGAAGCCGCCGAAGCAGCCGACGCGCCAGGTCTCCTCGAAGAACGCGTCGCTCATCTCGAGCAGCGGGCTCATGCGGTTGTTGCCCGCGTTGTAAACGACGAGCGCCGGCGCCGCGCCGGTCTCGCGCTGCGCCGCGTCGAACAGCGCGGCGACGTCGGCGCCCTGCGTGGTGTCGCAGCGCACGGCGCTCGCGCGGCCGCCGGCCGCCGAGATTTCGCGCGCGATCTCCGCGGCGCGCGTTTCACCGCGCGCCGCGGCGAACACGTGCAGGCCCTCGCGCGCGAAGCGCCGGCACAGCGCGGCGCCAAGTCCGGCTGAAGCGCCTACTCCGATCACGATTGCGGCGTCGGCCATGCGGCATCCCGCGCGCGCGGCTCGCCAGCCGCGCGCGCAAGCGGTTACTTCAGCAGCAGCTCTTGCAGATTCTCGCCGCCCCGCGCGTCGCGCAGCTTCTCACGGTCGATGGCCGCTTCGTTGCTCTGCTGGCGCGACCCGAACTTGCTCGCGAGGAGCGCCTCGACGCGATCCGTGAGGCCGTCGAATGCCGCCCAGTTCTTGTAGTGGATCGCGAGAATCAGGTCCGGGTCGCCGGGCGAGCGAGGTTGCGCCGAGTACACGTGATAGGCGGTGATCAGCCCGGCCTTCTTCTGCTCCTCCATCAGGTCCTGATAAGTCGTTGCGAGATACGCCATATAGGCGTCGAACATCCCCGGCCGCGTCTGGACGTACGAGATCGCGATGACCTCGCCTTCCGTGTACGAGCGCTCGTCTTCGGCGAGGGCCGGCGAGGCCGCCGCGAAGAGGGCCATGACGAGCAGGGTGCGAATTCCGGATCGCATGTGGGCTCCTTTTTTGGTTGGGCGCGAGCGCATCCTACGCCCACGCCCTGCACGCGACGCAGCGAAATGAGCGAAAAGCAAACCGCCCTCCCGCAACGCCAATCGCGGGAGGGCGGCATCTGCTCGCGGCTGGCTTCACTCAGCCGCGTGCTGCTTTGGAACTAGGGGCGCGAGTCGCGCAGCCCGCTCGCCTCGAGCTCGCGGCCGAGCTGGGCGACCTTGCGCCGGAACTCGTCGAGCGGCTCGTCGAAGGAGAGGATGATCTCAGTGGTGCGCGGGATCTCGTCGCCG
>JANNKN010000809.1:0-16692 GCA_031396315.1 Deltaproteobacteria bacterium | reverse complement strand
GCCAGCGGCATCCAGAGGCTGCGCACGCGATCGCTCTCCTAGGAGATCGACTCAAGATGGGCGGTTGAGCTCCGGGCGTCGAGGCGCCGCCCCAACAAGGCGCGCGACCGAGCCGTAGCTCTCGCTACGGCGCAGGGAGCGCAACGCAGTTGGGGCGGATGCCGCGGCGACCGGGCGACCCGTCCACTCTCGGGTCGGTCTCCTAGCTCCCCGCCGCCTCGAGCTCGCGCACACGCGCTTCGCTCCACGCGCGCAAGGTCGCCTTCTCGGCGTCCGTGAGCTTCGCCTCGGGATGCAGCAGCAGATACGGCGGGAGCGGCATCGCGCCCTCCTCGACTTCCTCCCACATCGCGCGCGCCTTCTTGCGCTGGCGATCCGGCGGGTAGGCGCCCCACTTCGAGAGGTTCAGGTGCTCGCGGCCTTCGTGAACGTCGTAGACGACGAGCCACGAGGCCGGCGCGACGTACGCATACCAAGGCCACGTCGTCGCGTGCGAGTGGCAATTCATGCACGAGCGATCGAGGATCGCCTGCAGCTCGGGCGGCGCCGGCAGCGCGCTCTCGACGGGCGGGTTCGTGCGCGGCAGCGGAATGAGCTGCATCGCGACGAGCACACCTCCCGCGATGAGCCCAATGCGTGATCGCGTCATCTGCAGTTCTCCTCGAGCAGGGCGCAGCGTCGCCGTGGCGAGCAACTTCGCAAGAGCCGGCGCGCCACAACGCGCGCGGGCGGGCGCGACCCGACGCGCGCGTCGCCTACTCTATGCGGCTCGCACCTGGAGGCACGCATGACCGGCTTCTTACTTCGCTGGGCGATCTCGGCGCTCGGCCTGTGGCTCGCGGATCAAATGCTGGATGGCCTCGCGTTCGATTCGCGCGGCGCGCTCGCGGCCGCTGCCCTGCTGCTCGGCATCGTCAACGCAGTGGTGCGGCCGCTCGCAGTGTTCTTCACGCTGCCGTTCACGCTGCTCACGCTCGGCTTGTTTCTGCTCGTCGTGAACGCGGCGATGCTCGGGCTCGTGGCACTGCTGCTCGACGGCTTCCACATCGCGGGCTTTGGCTCTGCACTCGCAGGCTGGTTGATCGTCTCGCTCACGAGCTGGGTCGCGTCGGGCTTCGTCGGGCAACGCGGCCGCGTCGAAGTCATCGTCGCGCGGCGGCCTTAATGCCTGCGCGACTTCCACTCGCCGCGCTCGATACGCTCTTCCTTGATGCCGGCAACACGCTCATCTCGATCGACTTCGCGATCGTCGCGGACGAGCTCGCGCGCCATGGCGTGCTTGCCGCGCCGGCCGAAATCGCGCGCGCGGAAGCCGCCGCGCGCCCGAAGCTCTCCGCCTGGCTCGCGGGCGGCGCCTCGCAGCAAGCCGAGGACGCGCACTTCTCGTTCTTGAGCAACGTGCTCGAGCATCTGCCCGCAGGCCGCGCACTCGACGGCGCGGAGCGAGCGCGCATCGCCGCCGAGGCGAGTGCGCGCATCTACCGTCCCGGCGCGTCGGACGAGCTGTGGAACGTGCCGCTACCGGGAATCGCCGAAGCCCTGCGCGAACTGCGCGCGCTCGGGCTGAAGCTGGTCGTTGTGAGCAATGCCGACGGCACGGTCGAGCGCGGCCTCACGCGCGCGGGGCTGCACGCGCTGCTCGACGAGATCGTCGATTCGCACCTCGTCGGCTTCGAGAAGCCCGACCCGCGCATCTTCGCTCACGCGCTCGCGCGCAGCGGTGCGCGAGCGGAGACGACGCTCCACGTC
Organism: Deltaproteobacteria bacterium; assembly: GCA_031396315.1. Classification (GTDB taxonomy): domain Bacteria; phylum Myxococcota_A; class UBA9160; order UBA9160; family UBA6930; genus VGRF01. The sequence goes on along the minus strand of JANNKN010000809.1, from coordinate 14,943 downwards.
GGCGACCTCTACGCCGCGGACGTGGTGGGCGCGCGCGCAGCCGGAGTGCACGCGCTGCTGCTCGATCCGCATGACGACTGGCCGCCCGTCGACTGCGCCCGCCTCCCCGACGTACCTGCGCTCGCGCGCGCGATCCGCGCCGCACGCGCCTGATGCCTGCGCGCCCCTAACAAGGAGCCTCCATGGTCGTGGTCGTATTCCGGAATCGCCTGCGCGCGGGCGACGCGTCCGCCTACGCGAGAGTCGCGGAGCGCATGGAGGAGCTCGCTCGGAAGCAGCCGGGCTTCCGCGCGATCAAGACCTTCGCCGCAGAAGACGGCGAGCGCGTAACGATCTCCGAGTTCGATTCGCTCGATGCGGTGAACGCCTGGCGCGCGAACACCGAGCACCTCGAAGCCCAGCGCCGTGGCCGCGACGAGTTTTACGCCGAGTTCTCGCTGCAAACCTGCGAGCTGATCCGCGAGCGGAAGTTCGCGGCGAAGTAGCGACGTGCAGATGCGTCCGCGGTCGCCGCGGCCCGGGGAATCGAGTACTAACGCCCGCCGCAACCCGAGGAGAACGAGATGCGCTTCACGTACGCGGAATCGATGTGCGAACCCAGGCAGCTGCTGACGCTGGCCGTCGAGGCCGAGCGCTGCGGCTACGACTCGTTCACGGTGCCCGAGAGCCTGATGTATCCGAAGCACTCGGACACCAAGTACCCCTACACGGGCGACGGCGGGCGCGAATTCCTCGAGGGCAAGCCGTTCATCGAGCCGTTCGTGCTGATGGGCGCGCTCGCGGCGGTCACGCACAAGCTGCGCTTCACCACCTTCGTCGTGAAGCTGCCGCTGCGTCATCCGGTGCTCGCGGCGAAGCAGGCCACCTCGGTCGCAGTGCTCTCCGACAACCGCTTCGGCTTCGGCGTCGGCCTGTCGCCGTGGCCCGACGATTTCCGCGTGATGAACGTGCCTTGGGAGAAACGCGGCAAGCGCCTCGACGAGACGATCGAGATCATTCGCGGCCTGACGACCGGCGAGTACTTCGAGTACCACGGCGAGATCTACGATCTCGAGCCGATCAAGCTCTGCCCCGTGCCGACGAAGCCGATCCCCTTTCTGATCGGCGGCCACACCGATGTCGCCTACAAGCGCGCCGCGCGCCTCGGCGACGGTTGGATGCACGGCGGCGGCGGTCAGGCCGCGGATCTCGACGGCGCGCTCGCGCGCATCCAGGCGCTGCGACGCGAGTACGGCACCGACCAGAAGCCGTTCGAGCTGCACGTGATCTCGATGGACGGCTTCAGCGTCGACGGCGTGAAGCGGCTCGAGGACAAGGGCATCACGGACGTAATCGTCGGCTTCCGCGACGCCTACAAGCCCGACACGCTGCTGCTGCAACAGAAGATCGACGCGCTGAAGGGCTTCGCGGATCGCGTGATCGCGAAGCTCGAGAAGTAAGGCCAGGGGCGCAGGAGCGGGCATGGCTCGACCGCGTGTTCGGATCGACTACTGCGCCAAGTGCCGATTTCTCCCGCGCGCGACCTGGCTGGCGCAGGAGCTGCTCACGACGTTCGCGGACGAGCTCGGCGAAGTGACCCTCGTGCCCGGCGACGGCGGTGTGTTCCAAGTGCGCGTGGGCGACGAGCTCGTCGCCTGCCGCGCCCGCGACGGCGGCTTTCCCGAGCTCGCCGAGCTCAAGCGCCGCATTCGCGATCGCGTGGCGCCCGGCCGCGAACTCGGCCACAGTGAGCGGGCGTAACAACACGCTTCTCGCGCGCCCGTGGAGATTCGAGATGACACGAGTTCTTTTCCTCGTCCTCGCCCTCGGCCTCGCCCCGTTCGCCGCGCTCGCCGACGTCGACTGGACCGCGCACCAGGACGTCGAAACGGTCGTGATCGTCACCGCTGGCGACGGCGGCGCACAGCGCGAAACCACGATCTGGCTGTGCGTCTCGAACGGGCAGGGCTACGTGCGCGGCGGCGGCGGCGACTGGGTCGCGGACACGCTGCGGAATGGCGACGTGAAGCTGCGCGTCGGCGAGAGCGAGCTCGAGTTGCGCGCGACGAAGCTGACCGATGCCGCTGAAATCGAGCGCGTGACCACGGCGTTCCACGCGAAGTACGGCTTCAGCGACACGCTCGCCGGCATCATGCGCGGCAAGCCGACGCTCTTCCGCCTCGCGCCGCGCTGACCGCGCGAGCTGGCGCGAGCTGGCGCCGGGTGGCCTCGAGCTTGGTTAGAGCCCGTTCCCCCACGGCGTGAACTGTGCGCTGCCCGCGAACACGCCGCCGTCGACCGGCACGATCGCCCCGTTCACGAACGAGGCCGCGGGCGAGGTCAGGAACACGAGCACTGCGGCGATCTCTTCCGCCTCACCCCAGCGCCCGAGCGGGACATGGCGGCGAAGCTCTTCGTGGATGGGCGGCGTCTGCTGGATGCCGGTCGTCATGCCGGTGTGCGTCGGGCCGGGGCAGACGGCGTTGACGCGGATGCCCTGCTTGCCCAGCTCGAGCGCGGCCGAGCGCACGAAGTTCACGACGCCGCCCTTCGCGGTGTTGTAGGCCCACAGGCCCGGGTCGCCGCCGAGGCCGGAGACCGACGCCGTCACGGCGATGGCGGGATCCGCAGCGTTGCGCAGCGCCGGCAGCGCGGCGCGCACGCCCAGCACCACGGCGCGCAGGTTCACGGCCAGCACGCGGTCGAAGGTCGCCATGTCGAGTTGATCGATCGCACCCTGCGCGGGAAGGCCCGCATTCAGGATCAACGCGTTCAGCCCGCCGAGCTCGTTCGCCGCGGCGACCGCCGCCGCGTTCGTGGCTTCGAGCGTGACATCGCCGGCGATCTTGCGGACGCCTGCGTCACCGTCGAGCGAGGCGAGGCCTTTCTCCTCGAGATCGACCGCCACCACGCGGCCACCGAGCGCGAGGATTCGCCTCGCCGCCGCGAGCCCGATGCCCGAGCCCGCGCCCGTGATGATCGCGATGCGCCCCGTCCAATCGTTCCCGAGATTCGCCATGCACCCCTCCGTTTCCGCCGAACGGCGAGCGTATCACCCGTGATACGCTTCGGATTCCTCATCAAACCAAAGCCGCGCCCCGCAAGCCGCGCTTCGCGGCGCGCAGCGAGCCGCAGGCGAGCGAAGGACGACAAGATGGACCTCGGACTCAAGGGCAAGAAGGCAATCGTCACGGGCGCGACCAAGGGCATCGGACGCGCGATCGCGGAGACGCTGATCTCGGAAGGTGTGGAGGTCGCGATCTGCTCGCGCAACGCGGAGTCGGTCGAAGCCGCCAAGAAGGCGCTCGAACAGCGCGGCGGCAAAGTCTTCGCGAAGTCGGTCGACGTCGGCAACGGCGACGCGTTGAAGGCGTTCATCAACGAGGCCGCGGCAGCGCTGGGTGGCATCGACGTGTTCGTGCACAACCCGAGCGGCGGCAACGGCATGGACGAGAAGGCCTGGCGCGCGAACTTCGAAGTCGATCTGCTCGGCGCCGTGCGCAGCGTCGACGCCGCGCTGCCGCACCTCGAGAAGACCAAGGGCTCGGTGATCTTCATCAGCACCACCGCGGCCGTCGAGACATTCATCGGGCCGACGTCGTACAACGCGATCAAGGCCGCGCTGATTCGTCACGGCAGCGGCCTCGCGCAAGCGCTCGCGCCGAAGGGCATCCGCGTGAACACCGTCTCGCCGGGTCCGATCTTCATCGAAGGCGGCTCGTGGGACATGATCAAGACGCACAGGAAGCCGATGTACGACGCCACGCTCGCGACCATCCCGACCGGCCGCATGGGCACGGCGCAGGAAGTCGCCGACGCGGTGGTGTTCCTCGCGAGCCCGCGCTCCGCGTTCACGACCGGCGTGAACCTGATCATCGACGGCGGCACGACCACGGGCGTCCACTTCTAGAAGACGAGAAGACGCTCGCGGCGCCCCCTAACAACTTCATTCCACGAAGGAATCGACCATGAAGCTCTACGACTCGATCGGCCCCAACCCGAAGATGGTTCGCATGTTCGCCGCGGAGAAAGCCTTCACGTTCAAGGAAACCGTCAAGGTCGACATCATGAAGGGCGAGAATCGGCAGGCGCCGTATCTCGCGAAGAATCCCGCGGGCGGGATGCCGTCGGTCGAGCTCGACGGTGGCACAATCGTCTCCGAGACGATCGCGATCTGCGAGCTGATCGAAGAGACGAAGCCGTCGCCCGCGCTGATCGGCACGAGCGCTGCCCAGCGCGCCGAGACGCGCATGTGGGTGCGCCGCGTCGAGTGGAAGATCATCCAGCCGATGACGGATGGCTTCCGCTTCGCGGAAGGCCTGCCGCTCTTCAAGACGCGCATGTACACGGCCCCGGAGGCTGCGGCGAGCCTGAAGACGATCGCGCAGGAGGGCTACAAGTGGCTCGACGCGCAGCTTGCGGGCCGCGACACGATCGTGCCCGGCCGCTTCTCGCTCGCCGACGTCGCACTCTTCGCTCTCGCGGATTTCGGCGCCACGGTCGGCCAGCCGATCGCGGCGGAGAACAAGAACGTGCTGCGCTGGTACGAGGCGACGAAGGCGCGGCCCAGCGCGAAGGCGTGAGCGCGAGGGTGCGATGAGCGCAGCGACGCCGCAGCTCGGCGAGCGCGTGCTGTTCGAGGCGCGCGTCAGCCCGCACCAGCTCGCGCTGCTGCGCCGGTCGGGGCTCCTGTTCCTGTGGTTTCCGCTGTTCGGGCTCTTGCACGCGGACTCCTGGACGAAGGTCGCGCTCCTGGGAATTTCGACGCTCGCGCTGGCTTTCGGCCTGCTCGTTCCGGCGCGGAGGGAGCCGCGCGCGATGCTTCAAGTCACGGATCGCGCGCTTCGCGCGCATTTCGGGCGAAGCGCAAGCCTCAAGGCGCCAAACATTCGAACTGCGCAGAGGATGTTGATGGGCGTCGAACTCGAGGAGATCTCGATCGACGAGTTACGAGGCATTGCGTGGGAGAATGAGAGCGGACTCGGCATCCAGCTCGCGGACGGCAGTGTGACGCCGGTGCTCTTTGCTCTGGTGCCATGGATGGCTCCGGCCGAGAACTCTGACTCGATGCGAGCAGCGGTTCGCGCTTTCGTCGAGCGCGCGACAGGCAGGGCGTTGCCGCCGACCCCGGATCTGCCGCTCGACGCCGCTCCTTGGACCGTGAGGAAGAAGCCGCGTCCGAGCAGTTAGGGCTCTCCTGCCGTCCCCAACTTCGCCGCGACCTTCTTCGGCGCGATCATGCGCCAGCTCTGCTCGATCAGCGCCGCGACCTGATCCCAGTCGACGCGGCCGTCGAGCGCGATGCCAATCCAGCCTGCTTTGCCGACGTAGGCTGGCACGAAGTAACGCTCGGGGTCGTAGGCAACGAGCACTTCCTGCGCGCCGCGCGGCGCCTTCACCGTAACAGCCAGCCGCCCGCTGCTCGTGCCGCAGATCGCGAACATCTTCTCGCGCATGCGAAACGTGGGCGACTCCCAGGTGATCTTCTCGCGCGCCTCGGGCAGTGCGAGACAGAGCGCACGCGAGCGAGCGGTTCACGCGGCCGCGCTGCGCGCTTCACTCGCCGCGCCAATGGAAGCCTACGCGCACGCCATAGGTGCGCGGCGGCAGCAAGCCGAGCGAGACGGGGAACGCGCCGCTGAATTCGCCGGTCGTGGCTTTGCGCGCGAACACGACGTCGTTCTCGAGATTCTCCGCGAACGTCTCGACGCTGAGCCGCCCGTCTTCACTGCGCCAGACGAGCCGCACGTCGGTGCGCGTGTAGGCATCGACGCGATCGGAGGGCAGATCGTACGGGCGCAGCACGTAGTCGTCGGTCCAGCTCAGCTTCACCACCGGCGTCAGTGTGCCCCACGCACCGAGCTCCAGCTGATGACTCGCGAACACGCTCGTCTTCCAGCGCGGTGCGTCTTCGAGGTGCTTGCCGGCGAGATTGCTCTGCCCCTGCCACGGGAAGAGCGGATTCGAGGCTGGGCAACCCAGCTCCGAGCTGGGCAGTAGCTGCGCAGCGTCGTCGCTGCAAAAGGAATCGAAGACGGCGTGTAGATATCCGACGTTCGCTTGAAGGCTGAGGCCGGCAAGCGGCTGTGCCGAGGCCTCGAGCTCGACGCCGCGAATCGTCGCTGCCGCCGCATTCAGCGTGTGCTGAGAGAGGCCGACGACCTGCGGCACCTGCAAGTCCGAGTAGTCCGACGCGAAGCCTGTTAGGGAGAGCTGCAGGCGTCCGTCGAAGAACACCGACTTGACGCCGGCTTCCCAGGCGCGGATCAGCTCGGGGCGCACGCTGCGAATCTCCCCCGTCTGATTGTCGGCCTCGAGGCTGCCCGTCTTGTAGCCCTTCGCGTGCTTCAGGTAGACGATGTGATGCTCGCTCGCGCGCCAGCGCACACCGAGCTCCCAAGTGTCCTCGGTGAAGACGGTGCGGCCGTGTTGCACGAGCTGCGGGAGTCCGCCGCTCGAGGGGTGCGCGAGATTCTGGAAGGTGAGATCGAGCGAGTCGCGGTTCAGGCGCCAGCCGCCGAACAGCTCGAGGTCGAGCCGCGGCGCGTTCGAGAACCACTCGAGCGGGCGCACCGCAACGCTCATGAAGGGCGCGAAGCCGGTCGCCACCTCCGTCGCCTCGGAGAGAATCGTCCCGAACGGGATCACGATCTCGTCGCGGCCGCGCTCGCTGACTTGTCGGAAGTAGAAGAGGCCCGCGATCCAATCGACCGCACCGTCTCCCTGAGAGCTGACGCGGAGCTCGCCGGTGTGCAGATCGACGCGCTGCGGGCGAAAGACGTCGAGGATAGGCAGCTCGCTGCCGTCGGCGTCGACGACTTGATCGAGCTCGATGCGCTCCCAGCCGAAGTGAAAGTCGAGCCGCAGCTCCCCGAGCGCAGGCGTCGCAAAATCCCAGCCGAGCGCGCCCTCGGTGCCGGCGACGCGCAGCTTCGTTCGGTGGCGTTGGTAGGCGCTCGAACGTACGTCCAGCGGATTGCGCGGAATCGGCAGCGCCGCTGCGCCGACCTGGCTCGGGTCTGCGAGCAGATCGGGGATGACGAGGCCGAGCACGACCTGCTCGACATCGCTGCGGCTCGCTCCCGGGCCAGGGGAGAGCAAGTTCGCGAGCAAGTGGAGCGTGTGAACGTCGGCATCGCCGTTGGCGTCGGCGACCACGACGTCCGTGAGGTCACTCACGAGCCGCGCGTAGCCGCGCGTAGCCGTGATACGGGTCGATTCCGACCACGCCGAAGTTCAGCTTGGTCAGGTTTCCCGCAGCGTCGAAGCTGCGCGTGTCGAGGAAGCCCTGCGAGTACGGCGCTGTGAGTGGGCGCGAGACGTAGGGGTCTGCGTCCGACTGGTTGTAGAAGCCGCGCAGCGTGAGGTCGAGATCGTCGCGCGGCAGCGCGCGGAGCGTGGCGCGCGAGTACCACTCATCGGCGTTGTGCGGGTCCTTGCGCCGGCGGCCGCGCGTCAGGTCGTTCATGTAGCCGTCGCGCACGTCGCGCTGCAGAGCGAGGCGCGCCATCAGCCGCTCGTCGCCTTCGCCGAGGAGCGGTGCGTTCACGACGGCGCGCAGCTGCACGTGGCCATAATTACCGGCGAGCGCGTCGCCGAGCGCCTCATAGCCGGCGTGCGGCTTCACGTGGCGCAGGTTGATGGCGCCCGCGGTGGCATTGCGGCCGTAGACGGTGCCCGACGGCCCGCGCGCGAGCTCGACGGACTCGAGGTCGTAGTACTGCCCAAGCAGCGAATCGAGCCGCAGCTTGAAGACGCCATCCACGTGGTAGGCGACCGGCGACTGCGAGCTGAAGGATTCGGAGACGCCGCGGATCGAGAGGTTCCCGGTGCGGCTCTCGCCCTTCGTCACCACGTTCGGAATCAGCGACGCGAGATCATCTGCGCTGTCGAGATTCGCGAGTGCGATCTGCTCCGGTGAGAACGCCGACACGGAGCCGGGCACCTCCGCCAGCGCCTCGTCGCGCTTCGTGATCGTGACGACGATCTCTTCGACTGCGCCTGCCTGAGAAGACCCGGGCGAGCGGGCTGGCGACGCGGCGTTTTGCGCGGTGGCGCCGTCGGCACAAGCGAGCGCGAGGGCCAACAGTGCGGCGGCGCTCCGCAGACGCATCAACGGAACGAGCTGCCGAGCCGCTCGAGCACCCCGCTCGCGATGCGCGCCTCGATCTCGTCCGGCGTACCGCGTGCATCGATGCGCAGGATGTAGCTGCGCGCGAGCCGGCCCATGGTTTCGCGCACGCGCTCGAGGAACTCGCGCTCTTCGAAGGCGGGCTCGTGCGGTTCGCCGCGCGCTTCGGCGCGAGCGAGGCCGTCGGCGACCGGGAGATCGAGCCAGAAGACGAGATCCGGCGTCGGGAACTCGGCCTCGCTCGCGCTGAGAATCGCGGCGGCGTCGAGACCGCGCGCGCCCTGATAAGCCGCGGTCGAGATGAAGTAGCGGTCGCTCAGCACGACGTCCCCGCGCGCGAGGGCAGGGCGCACGACTTCGCGCACGTGGGCGCGGCGCTGCTCGAAGAACCAGGCGAGCTCCTGCTCCGGCGCGACGCGCTTACCCGAGCGCGCCATCGTGCGGATTGCGCGGCCAGCGGGACAATCGTAGGGCTCGCGCGTACGCACGACACGGTGCCCTGCGGCTTCGAGGCGCGCGGCCAGGCGCGGCAGCTGCGTCGACTTCCCGCTGCCGTCGGTGCCCTCGAACACGAGGAGTCGCCCGCGGTTCACGCGCCCGCCAGCGCCGCGCGTTCACGCGCGTTCCTGCGGAGCGCATGCGGCTCCTGATAAGTGCGCGATCTGACGGCGGATTCGCGATGCGGGCTCACGGAGCGAGGGTGGCACGCGGGTTGCTCTCTGCAAATGCCGACGCTTCGGCGTTGCGCGGCGAACCTCCTCATACGGGACCGGGAGCAAGCTGCGCTGGAGCCACCGAGCGCGGGCTCGGTTGCGGCGCGGGAATAACAACGGGGTGAGGCTCGTGTCGCTGCTCGCGTTCGGTGGCTCTTCTCGTGTGAATTCAGCGTGTTCCGAAATGACGAAACGGGCCGCCCGGCCTCACGGCCAGGCGACCCGTCCCCATCCAATCTCACCGGGCGTGCCCCGAAGGCCAGCGGCAGCTCGCCCGACGCGACCTACTTGATCTTGTCCTGCAACAGGAACGCGATCACGAGGCCGTAGATGGCGATCGATTCGATCAGAACCATCCCGAGGATGTAGTTCGTGAACATCGCGCCGGCGGCGCCCGGGTTGCGGGCAATACCCGCCGTGGTGTTACTCGCGGTCATGCCTTGGCCGATGCCGCAGCCAAGACCCGCGAGGCCGATCGCGATGCCCGCGCCGAGCGCGTAGCCCCACGAGCTGTCGCCGCCGCCGCTTGCAGCCTGGGCCAATGCGGCCATCGGGAGCAACAACAGCACGGCCAGGGTCCAAAGGACGACCTTTCCGAACTTCAGCATGACGTCTCTTCTCCTTGTTGGTGGCAAATCCGCCGAAGGGGCCGCGCCTAATGGGCTTCCTCGAGCGCCAAGCCGATGTAAATCATCGAGAGCATTGCGAAAACGTAGGCCTGCAGGAACGCGACCATCACGCCCAGGCCCATGAAGATCGCCGGAACACCGATCGCGACGACGCTGATCCACACCGTCACGACGAGATGATCCGCGAACATGTTGGCGAGCAGCCGCACCGCGAGCGTGAACAGCCGCGAGAGGTGCGAGAGTAGCTCGATGGGCGCATACAGCGGGAAGAGCGCGCGCACGTGGATGTGCTTGCCGCCGATGTGAAGGTCGAAGAGGCTCGGCCCGAGGAAGTGATTGACGTACGAGAAGCCGTGTTCCTTGATGCCGACGTACTGATGCGCAAGGAAGGAGATCGCGGCCCAGGCCCAGGTGACGTTCGCGTTGCGCGTCGCCCCTTCGACGCCCGGGATGAGGCCGACGAGGTTCGCGGTGAGCACGAAGAAGAAGATCGAGCCGATGATCGGGAAGTAGCGCCGCCAATGCGGGCCCATGTTCTGCTGAGCGAGGCCGGAGAGCATCTCGACGAGCAGCTCTGCGACGTTGCGGATGCTGAGGCCTTCGTCGGGCAGGAGGCCGCCGTCGGCCTGCGCCAGCCGGCCGCGCACGACGAGACCCATCCCGAGCAGCAGGACCACGACGAACAGCGACGCGACCACCACGATCGCCGAGTGCTCATTCATGAGCGGCAAGTTCGCGAGCCACTCTGCGGGCCTCTCGAAGAACTTCACAGCGTGTCCTCTCCGCGTTCGGTCTCACGCTCGCGCGCAAGCCACGGGCTGTACAGATCCCAACTCGGATCCTCGGGCGCGAGCGCCGGTAGCGTGGCGAGATCGACGACGTCGCGCGGGCGGCTCTGCCACGCCGCGATCACGACCGCGGGCACGAGCGTCGTAATTCCCGCGAGCAGGCCCGCGGCGTCGACACCGGCGCTGATCGCGACGAACACGAGTGCGCCGAAGAGCGGCAGGCGCAGCGCGAAGCCACTCGCCGCGCGGGCTTCCTGCGCGAATGCGGTGCGCGCGAGGCCGAACAGGCCGCGGAAGTTCAGCGTCTGCAGCGCGGCTCCGAGCAGCAGGCTGAGCGCGAACTTCGGCGTCGCGAACGCGAACGCAGCGAGCCCCGCTGCAGCACCGAAAGCGGCATGCCAGGCGAGCACGCGGGTCTCTCGAATCGGCTCGTTCACTTCCCTGGGTCCGTTTCGCCTGGTGCGTCTTTCGGATTTTCTGAATCGCGTGGCTCGGGCTTCGATTCTGCCGCGGCGGCCTCCGCTGCAGCGCTCTCCACCAAACCCCGCATCGAGACGAGCCGCCGAACGAACGCTGCGAACCCGAGTCCTGCGCCGATCAACAGACCGATCGGACTCGATTCGAGGCGTCCATCGATGACGTACCCGATGCCGATTCCGAGCGGGATCGCGAGGACCGCTTCGAGGGCCCGCTGGTAGGCCTTCCCCGCGCGTCCATCGAGCCCGCTCTTCACGACTCGCCTCCGCCAGCGCCGCAACCCCGCGTCGCCGAGCCGAAAGCGGCGCGCACCGTAGCGGATCGAGCTGGGCGACTCCACGGAATCTCGGGGCGCAAACGCACGGAAACCGGCGTTTCGCGCGAGTCGCTCATCGCGCTGACGCAGCTTCGCGGAAGGCTGCCTCGGCGGCATCGAGGGTCGCGCGGATCTCGCGCGCGCCGTGCGCCAGGGACACGAAGCTGGCCTCGTACGCCGACGGCGCGAGGTACACGCCGCGCGCCAGCATGGCGTGAAAGAACCGCTTGAAGCGCGGCAGATCCGACTGCTTGGCGTCCGCGAAGTTGGCGACCGGCCCGGGGTGGAGGAAGAAGCCAAACATGCCGCCGACCGAGGCCGTCGTGAGCGGGATGCCGGCTGCGGCCGCGCATTCACGCAGGCCCGAAGCGAGCGTCTGCGCGGCGCCGCCGAGCTGCTGGTAGGTGCCGCGTTTGCGCAGCCGCCGCAGCGTCTCGAGCCCGGCTGCGACCGCGAGCGGATTCCCGGAGAGCGTGCCGGCTTGGTAGACGGGCCCGCTCGGGGCCATCTGCGACATCAGCGCGCGCTTGCCACCGTAGGCTGCCGCGGGCAACCCGCCCCCCACTACTTTGCCCAGGCACGTGAGGTCCGGCGTGATCTCGTACAACAGCTGGGCTCCGCCCCACGCCACGCGGAAGCCGGTCATCACCTCGTCGAAGATCAGCAGCGCGCCGTGGCGATCGCAGAGCGCGCGCAGGCCGGCCAAAAAGCCGGGCACCGGCGGCACACAGCCCATGTTGCCGGCGACGGGCTCGACCAGCACGCACGCGATCTCGCGGCCGTGCGCCGCGAAGGTCGCCTCGACCGCTGCGAGATCGTTGAACGGGGCTTGGAGCGTCAGCCGCGCGAATTCCTCGGGTACGCCCGGAGAGCCGGGAATGCCGAGCGTCGCGACGCCGCTGCCGGCGCCAACGAGCAGCGCGTCGGCGTGGCCGTGATAACAGCCATCGAACTTCAGGATGAGCTTGCGGCCGGTGGCGCCGCGCGCGAGTCGGATCGCGCTCATCGTCGCCTCGGTGCCCGAGGAGACGAAGCGCACCAGCTCGACCGACGGGAGCGCTTCGCAGATCAGCTCCGCGATCGTGATCTCCGGCTCGGTCGGCGCACCAAAGCTGGTGCCGCGCCGCGCCGCCTTTCCGACCGCGCGCAGCACGCACGGGTCGCAGTGGCCGAGGATGAGCGGCCCCCACGAACCGACGTAATCGATGTAGGTGTTGCCGTCGGCGTCGCGAACGTGCGCGCCCTTGCCGCTGACGAGGAATGGCGGCGTGCCGCCGACGCCGCGATAGGCGCGCACCGGCGAGTTCACGCCGCCGGGAATCACGCGCTCGGCCCGGGCCATCAGCGCCTCGGAACGCGCGAGCGAGAAGGTGCGCGCGCTGCGCTTCGGCTTCGCCGCGACGCGCGCCTTGGCCGCGCGCTTCTTCGCAGCGCCACGCGGCGTCGCGCGAGGCATTAGGCTTCGACCGCCGGTGTGTCGTCCTCGGCGAGACGCGCCATCGCGACGAGCTTCTCGCCATCGGCGAGGTTCATCACGGTCACGCCCTGCGTCGCGCGCCCCATCGTCGAGATGCTCTTCACTTTGCAGCGCAGCACCTGGCCGGCGTCCGTAATCAGCATCACCTGGTCGTCGTCGACCACCTGCGCGATGCCGATCACCTGACCGTTTCGATCCGAGGTGCGGATCGTGATGATGCCCATCCCGCCGCGGTTCTGGACGCGGTAATCCTCGAGCGGCGTGCGCTTGCCGAAGCCGTTCTCGGTGACGGTGAGAACCGTCGCGCCGGGCAACAGGATCTCCATGCCGACGAGCTCGTCGCCGTCGCTGAGATCCATGCCTCGCACGCCGGTCGCATTGCGGCCCATGCCGCGCACTTGGTCTTCGGGGAAGCGGATCGCTTTGCCGTTTTTGCTCGCGAGGATGATCTCGCTCGTGCCCGTGGTGAGCTTCGCGGCGATCAGCTCGTCGTCGTCGTTCAGGTTGATCGCGATGATGCCGGCGCGGCGTGGGTTCGAGTACGCCGCGACCTCCGTCTTCTTGATCGTGCCCTTGCGCGTGACGAGCACGATGAAGCTGCTCGCCAGCGCTGCGAAATCGCGAATGCCGAGCGCTGCCTGGACCTTCTCTCCGTCCTGCAGCGAGAGCAGATTCACGAGCGCCTTGCCGCGTGCGGCGCGCCCGAGCTGCGGCAGCTCCCAGACTTTTTTCCAGTGAACGCGCCCGCGGTTCGTGAAGAACAGCACCGTCGCGTGCGTGGATGCGGAGAACAGGTGCTCGACGAAGTCGGTGTCCTTCGTCTGCATCCCGATCAGGCCCTTACCGCCGCGCCGCTGCGAGCGGTACTCGGTGACCGGATTGCGCTTCACGTAGCCAGCGTGCGAGACGGTGACGACCATCTCCTCTTCGACAATTAGGTCCTCGGTCGAGAGGCCTTCGACGGCGTCGGTGATCTCCGTGCGGCGCTCGTCGGCGTATTTCGTCTTGATCTCGGCGAGCTCGTCGAGAATCACGCTGAGGATCTTCTCGTCGCTCGCGAGCAACGCGCGCAGCTTCTCGATCAGCGCGCGCACTTCCGCGAGCTCGTCGAGCACCTGCTTGCGCTCGAGCGCAGTGAGCGCGCGCAGGCGCAGATCGAGAATCGCCTGGGCTTGGCGCTCGGAGAGCGCGAAGCGCGTCTGCAGTTGGCTGCGTGCGTCGTTCGCGTCGGAGGCGGCGCGAATCACCGCGATCACCTCGTCGAGGTGCTCGAGCGCGATCGCGAAGCCTTCCAAGATGTGCGCACGCGCTTCGGCCTGTGCGAGGTCGTAGGCCGCGCGGCGCGCGACGACTTCACGGCGAAAATCGAGGAAGTGCTGAATTGCCTCTTTGATCGGGAGCAGGCGCGGCCGGCCGCCGACCAGCGCGAGCATGTTCACGCCGAAGGTCGTCTGCAGCGGCGTCATCTTGTAGAGCTGATTCAGGATCACCTCTTCGGGCGCCTCCCTCTTCAGCTCGACCACCAGCCGGATGCCCGTGCGGTCGCTCTCGTCGCGAATGTCGCTGACGCCGTCGATCAGGCCTTCCTTCACGAGCTCCGCGATGCGGATCTCGAGCGACGACTTGTTCAGCAGATACGGGATCTCGGTGATCACGATCAGCTTGCCGCCGCGCTTGGTGTCCTCGATCCCCGCCCGCGCGCGTACCGTGATCGAGCCGCGGCCCGTCGCATACGCCTGGCGGATGCCCTCGCGGCCGCAGATCAGCGCCCCGGTCGGGAAATCCGGGCCGGGGATCTTCTCGAGCAGCTCATCGAGCGTGCAGTCGGGATTCTTCGCGATCAGACCGACCGCATCGATCAACTCGCCGAGGTTGTGCGGCGGGATGTTCGTCGCCATGCCGACCGCGATGCCTTGCGAGCCGTTCGCCAGCAAGTTCGGGAAGCGCGCCGGCAGTACGCGCGGCTCGACGCGGTTGCCGTCGAAGTTCGGCTGAAAATCCACCGTGTCGCGATCGATGTCACGTAACAACTCGGTCGCGATCGCGCGCAGACGCGCTTCGGTGTAGCGGTAGGCGGCGGGCGGGTCGCCGTCGATCGAGCCGAAGTTGCCCTGGCCGTCGACGAGCGTGTACCGAAGCGACCACGGCTGGGCCATGCGCGCCATGGCTTCGTAGATGGGCGAGTCGCCGTGCGGGTGATAATGCTTGATGACTTCACCGACGACGCCCGCGCTCTTCGAGTAGGGCCGATTCGGCTGCAAGCCTTCGTCGTGCATCGCGTACAGGATGCGGCGGTGTACGGGCTTCAGGCCGTCGCGCACGTCGGCTTTGACGAGACGGCGCTTTTCTGGAAGTCGTGGCTGGCTCGCAGCACCTACACCGGGCGGTGGCGCGAGACGTTGGAGCGCTCAGCGATCACGCTGAAGCTGATGA
>JANNKN010000803.1:0-5614 GCA_031396315.1 Deltaproteobacteria bacterium | reverse complement strand
GTGCGCGCGCGCAGCGTCAGCTCGTTCGGGCTCGGCGGACGGGGCGGGAGCGCGATCGACGCCGTAGGAGCGAGCGTCATCGCGGCGAGCGCGATAGGGGCTAACACACGCGATGCGAACCCGCGCATTCTGAACGCCTCTTGGCCCCGCACGCACCCTACGACGGGCGCGACCCTTTTGCGAGGCCTTCCGTGCACCTGGAGCGCGCCACGCGCCCAGTCGAGTCGTTAGGACAGGGGCCTTCCCGCTGCTCGACTCAGCTCCCTGCCGCTCCTAAGCGCGGCGCGCCCTTTCGCGAGGCGGGGCGGGAAACGGCCCGACCCGCAAAATCAAGCACTTGGGATTCGTCGGAGGGTGGCAGCGCCCGAGCGGGCGATGAGTGGGCGCCGAATGACGATCGCCGCGCCTCCCCGAGCACGCGGCGCCGGGGGGAGGCCGCGGCCGCATCGGACTCCCTGCTGCACGGTGGCGGACGGCCAGCGTCCATTGGGCGCTTCCCATTGGCGCAGCAACGCGCGGACCGAATGAAGCGGTGCGCGGTCGCCGTAACACGCCTACTCGGCTCCTCGAAAGGGCGCTTCTTCAGCGCGGATCTGTTACGGCGAGTGGGCGATACTCGCGGCCCTCGGGCAGCGGTTCGAGGATGAGTCCCGCCTCGTCGTCGAGATACGAGTAGCCGATCGACTGGAATCGCCGTTCGGGGTCGAGCCGCTCGTAGAGCTCGCGTCGCGCGGTCCGCGCCGCGGGCTCGATCATCTTCAAGTGGTAGACGTAGAGGTCGCTCGCGGGGAAGCCGCCGTCGGTCTTGCTGTTGAGCGGCGCCCAATGGCCGTGAAGCGCTCGCGGGTCGATCTCTGGATCGCTGCGGTGGCGGAAGAGGCGCGCGCGAACCGCTTCTGCCCCCAAAGGCCGTCGGCGCGGAAAGTGTCGGGCGCGTTCCACAGCTCGCGGAAATGAACTGAGAGCGCGGCGATCCCCGCGCGCTCGGCGCGCTCGATCTCGGCGTGCGAGCGAGCGCGGAAGCTGCGCTCGATCCGCTCATCGGCATCGAGGGCGATCAGCCAGGTGCGCTCGGCTCCGGTTCCGGGGCCGCGATGCAGCCCCGCGGCAGTGATCAAGCGCTCGCGGTTGTCGCGCTCGTCCCAAACATGTGGCGTCCGAGCGGGCTTCCGCAGCAGCTCGACGACGCTCGGTTGTGCGCCCACATACTCTGCCGAGCCATCGGTCGATCCGTCGTCGAGCGCCAGCACGCCGTCGACTTGCGGCGCGACGTTCGCGAACCAGTCGGGCAGGAAGCGGATCTCGTTGTGAAACGCGAGGAGTGCGAGGACTCGCGGGCGCTCGGTGGCGCTGCGAGCGCGCTGGAAGCGCGAGCTCGAGCGCTCGAAGAAATCGTGAACGAGGGATGAGCGAGCCACAGCGTGTCGATGGTAGGAGAGTTGCGCGATGGGCGAGGCGCCTACATCGAGCGGCAACGACGGCACGTGTGCCGTGTGGAACGCGAGATGAAACGAAGGCGTTCGCAATTCTCGGCAACGCTGCGCGACGACTAACTAGGAACGGGGTTCAGGCCGTGTTGCGGCCGGCGTTCTCAGCCGTGACGAGCGACGCTCCGCCAAAGGCATGCCACGGACCACAGCACGCCCCCGAGCGCGACCTCGACCTTCTTTGCCACACGGGCCCCGGGCGTGTCGCTCGCCGGCGCGTCGAAGAAGGCCGGCGTATTGCGCTCGAAGAGGTAGTGCCCGCTCCAGGACAGCGGCAGCCCGCTCACGAAAACCATTACGGCAATGAGCGGGTGGACCAGCAACATCATGGTGCCGATCAGGACGAAGGAGTGCGCCAGATGGTGGATCGCGCGGTTCCTGGGATCGCGGTGGGCGTCGTCGTAGTAGGCCAGGAAGGCATCGAGGCTCGGGGGCAAGGACATGCGTGTTCCTCCGGTCTGCTGGATGCAACAGCAAGGACCGTGCCCGTCGCGAGCCAGCGGCGAGACTCTGTGTCGCGCGCCGGCGCCCGGCGCTGCACGTTGGGAGCGGCACTCTGCAGCGGAGTCACTGCACCGCGGCCGCGGTTGCCCGGGCTCCGCGCCTCCGCGACTGGATCGCCAAAAACAGGAGCCGTTCTTTCATGCGCATCCCTCCGGCGCCAAGATCGCTCGGAGCTGCGCGTACACCTCTGGGCGATCGAGCAGGTCGAGGTGGCCCATGCCGTGGCCCAGCCAGCAGTGCGATTCAGGGAACGCCAGCGTTCGGCCCGGCTGCTTGTTACGGCCGAGCGCGCTGGCGACGGGAACCAGCGCGTCGCGCGTGCCCGCGAGCGCGTAACACGCGACGCCGTCCGGCAACGGGGTCGGGACGCGCGCGTCGCCGACGCGCTCGAAGCGGTCGCGGCCTTGCCAATCTTCGTCGCGCAGGTTGCCGTGGCGAAGATCGGTGATGCCCGCGCTGCGCAGCATGCCGAGGCGCGCGAGCGGCGCCGAGTACGGGCTCACGCCGAGCAGCTGATCGAACCAGCTCCCGCCGCGTTCGAACGGCGCACCGTGATGCGGCGTGCCGAGGAAGATCAGCTTGCCGAGCCGCGTGAGCCACGCGTGGCCCGCCTCCGCGGCGTTGTGGCAAGCGCTGCGCGCCACCAGGCCGCCCATGCTGTGGGCGAGGATCGCGAGCTCCCCGACGGGCGCGGGCCAGCTGCCCAACAGCTCGTCGAGCCGTTCCGCGAGCTCGCGCCCGTTCTCGGAGACGTGTCGGCCGCTGTTATACAGCACGTAGACCGGCGTGAAGCCCAACTCGCGTGCGAGCGCTTCGCCGTGGTCGTGGCCGCCGCGCGCCCACTTGTTGTCGCTCATGCAGAGGCCGTGGATCAACACGAGCAGCTTCCCGCGCGCCTCGCCGCGCGGACGGAGCTGCAGCGGAATCGCCAGCGGATTCCCGCTCGCGGCGAGATGGTCGCCCAGCACGCCGTTCAGCACGGCCTGCCATTCGCTCGCGTCGGGCTGCGGCGGCGCGGGCAAACCCAATAAGCGATCGACGAGCGCCCGAGCGCCGGCGGTGCCCAACCGAATGCTGCCGTAGACGAAGCCGGTGAGGCCGCGCGTGCGACCGCTGGTGCCGCGGCCGTCCTTGCCGCGGCTGAAGGGGAGCCGAGCGGCCGCGATGTTCGCGTGCATCGCCTCGACGATTTGGGTGAGCTGCTCGACACCGTCGAAGGACAGTTGGCTCACGCCGCGCGCGACGTGCGGACGTTTCGTGGGGAGGGGCATTACGCGAGAACGTATTGAATCCGGGCGTGAAGTCGCCTCGAGCCCCCGTTCCTCCGGCATGCGCGGGAGAGGGGCGGCCCTTTACTGCACCCGCGCAAGCTCGGAGAAGGGCGGCGCGCTGCGCGAGCGCGCGCCCGATTTACGTATCCGCGGCGGGCTCACGCCTCGTTCTTGTCGCGCAGCATGTTGAGGAACTCGCGGAGCGTGTCGACCGAGAAAGGTTTGGGCAGAAATGGCACAGGGGCATTGTTTCCGCTGCAAAGCTCCTGGTAGAGCGGCATCGCCGAGATCATTCCGAACGGAAGTCTCGGCGCGAACAGGTCGAGCCAGCGCTTCACGACCAGGCCCGAGCCATCGTCGAGCAGATAGTCGGCGACCACGAAGGAGTACGTCCTGCGCCGCAGCCGCCGGAGCGCATCCTCGACCCCGGCCGCCCAGTCGAGCCGCAGGTGCGGATCGACCTGTCGCAGGACGATGCGGAACACCGAACGCAGATCCGGATCATCCTCGATCACGAGCGCCCGCTCGTCATGCATGTCCGTCATCGGCCACGGAAACGGAACCACCGGCTCAGAGAAGGATGAGATGCGAATGGCTGAGGACATCGTGGATCTCCTTGCGGGCATCGCGGCCCGACTGGTGATCGTGTCGGAGCCGAACCTCCGATCTGGCAGGACCGGAGGTCAAGAGATCTTCACGTGAGGGGACATCCACTCGTGCCGAAGAGGCCTCCAACCAGGGAGCCCTAATGACAAATCCGAAGCCCGTCCTGCGCGTGTTGTTGGTCGAGGATGACGTGGATGCCGCTCGGCTCGCCGAGCGTCGCCTCCGGTGGTCAGCCATCGCTAGCTTCGTCGTGACGCAGGCGCCCGATCTCCAGAGCGCTCTCGCCCGCCTCGAGCGCGAGGAGTACGACGCGGTGTTGCTCGATCTCGCGCTGCCGGACGCCCAAGCCACGAGCACCCTCTCGGCAGCCGGCGCGATCGCGCGTCACGTGCCGATCGTCGTTCTCACGGGCAATGACGACGACGACCTCGCCGTGCTCGCAGCGCGGCTGGGCGTGCAGGACTACCTGGTGAAGGAAAGGCAGGATTCGCGCTCGCTGTCGCGCGCGATCCTCGCGGCGGTGAATCGGCATCCGTGGGTGCGCGCAGGCGCGCTGATCGCCTGAGAGCGTGAAGCACATGACGGACTCAAGCGAGATGCAAGAACGGTCGATCCGCGAGCTGGGTGCTACGGAAAGTTGGGGTATGGCCAACGCTCGGATTCATCGCGTATTGCTCGTCGAGGACAATCCGGCCGATGCGAGCCAGCTAGAGCAAACGCTCGCACGCGCGAAGGGCTCCGCGCACTTCGAGGTGGTGCGCGCGGCTTCTCTCAAGGAAGCGCTCGAGCATCTCGCGAGCCAGCAGCCGGACCTCATCGCGCTCGACCTCTCGCTACCCGATGTGAGCGGCGAGGAGACCTTCCGACGCGTCGCCGAGCACGCGCACGGAGTCGCGATCGTCGTGCTGACCGGCCACGACGACGACGAGGTGGCGATTCGTCTGCTCCAGCACGGCGCACAGGATTACCTCACCAAGTCGTCTCTCACACCGCGCGACATCGCGCGCTGCTTCGAGTTCGCGATCCAGCGCGCGAAGCTCGAGCGCACGCTCGAGGAGGCGCGCTCGCACGCCAAGCAGACCGCTCGCGCCAAGGAGGCCTTCCTCGCGACGGCGAGCCACGAGATCCGCACGCCGCTGAACGCGATCCTCGGTATGGCGGAGCTGCTGCGCGCAACGCCACTCGACGACGATCAGAGCAAGTACGTCGAAGTGTTTTCGCGCGCGAGCCACGGGCTGCGCGACCTGCTCGACAACGTGCTCGAGCTCGCGCGCCTCGGATCGGGCGACGTCGAGCTGCACGACGAGCCGTTCGACCTGGCCGCGCTGCTCGGCGACACCGCCGAGATGTTCGCGTTCCAGGCGCATCGCAAGGGCCTCTCGGTGCTCGTCGACATCGAGCCGGGTAGCCAGGGCCTTTGGCGCGGCGACGCGGCGCGTCTGCGCCAGGTGCTGGCCAACTTGTTGGGGAACGCCACCAAGTTCACGGAGCGCGGCGGAGTGCGGCTGGACGCGCGTTGCAACGAGGGTCCCGACGGCGCGCGCCTTCGGATCGAGGTCGCCGACAGCGGCCCGGGCGTCGCCGAGGACCGGTTGGAGCAGATCTTCGAGCGCTTCGCACAAGGGACCTCGGACGCGTATGCGCGCCACGGCGGTAGCGGGCTCGGGCTCGCGCTGTGTCGCGAGCTGCTGACGCGCATGGGCGGCAGTATCGGCGTGCGTCCCGGCCGACTTCGACGCGAGCCTG
>JANNKN010000769.1:0-2654 GCA_031396315.1 Deltaproteobacteria bacterium | reverse complement strand
CGCGCGCGCTCACGTACCTGCTGCTCGCTGCCGCGAGCGCGTGCATGGTGACGCAGCGCACGGCTCCGGCTGCGCCCGCGCTGCTTCCGGCGCTGCGCGTGAGCACCGTCGCGCAGGAAGGCGACGCGCGCCGACGCGCATCGACGCAGCTCGTGCTCGACGGACTCGCGAGCGAGATGCGCGGCAGTCCGCGCGAAGCCGTCGCGCACTACGAGGACGCGCTCAAAGTCGACGCCAACAATCCGCTCGCAGCGCTCGCATTTGCGCGCTTCGAGGTCTTTGCCGGCGATGCCGACCGCGGCCTCGCGCACCTCGATCGCTTCGAAGCGCTTGCCGGCGCGCGCGCGGATGCGGCGGCGCACATCGCGGGCCTGCGCGGCGCTGCACTCGCAAGACTCGGCAAGCGTGCGCTTGCGCTCCCCTATCTGGAGGAAGCGCGCGCGCTCTCGCCGACGCTGTGGGGCGATGCGCAGCTCGATGCTCGCGAGCTGCGCTGAACGCTGATAGGTTGGCCGGCGATGTCGCCGAAGCAGCGCACGTTCGTCACCTCACTCGCGCTCGCTCTCCCGCTCGACGTCGCATCCAAAGAATGGGTGCTGCACAACATCGAGCGCGGCAGCCACATCCCGGTAATTGACGGCCTGTTCTATCTGACGCACGTACGAAACCCCGGCGCCGCCTTCAGCATGCTCGCGAATGCGCCCGATTGGTTTCGCACCTACTTCTTCCCGCTGATGACGATCTTCGCGCTCGGGTTGATCGTCTCGATGTTTCGTCAGCTCGCCCCACGGGATCGGCTCGCCTCGTTCGCGCTCGGCTTCGTGCTCGGCGGTGCGTCGGGCAACTTGCTCGATCGCTTCCGCCACGGCGAAGTCGTCGACTTCCTTCACGTGAAGCTGTGGAGCGGCTACTCGTGGCCCGACTTCAACTTCGCCGATTCGTTCATCGTCGTCGGCGTCGCGCTGCTCATCTACGAGATGTTCGCGTCCGAGGGTGAAGGCTTGGAGAGCGCAAACCCCCCAGGGAGCGCGGCGTAGGCGTCGCGCGCATTCCCCTAATAACTCTCGCGCGCTTTTTTTCGTCGCAGGCGTGCAAGAGCGCTTGACACGAAAATCTTGCGCCGGTTTAATGCGAGAACCGCTGCGCTGTCGCTCGCTGTGCTGTCTCTTCGGATCTTCTCGCTACTCTCCGACGGCCACTCGCACCCTTTGCTCGACGCGCGCAACTCCGAGGGAGCTCGCATGAAGTTTTTCATCGATACCGCGAGCGTGAAGGAGATCCGCGAAGCTGCGGCGCTCGGCCTGCTCGATGGCGTCACCACGAACCCGAGTCTGCTCGCGAAGGAAGCGGGCGACCCGCGCGACATTCTGCGCGAGATCACGAAGATCGTGGACGGCCCGGTGAGCGCGGAAGTCACCGCGCTCGACTGCGAGGGCATGCTCGAGGAAGCGGCGCAGCTGAGCCGGATCGCGCCGAACATCGTGATCAAGGCGCCGATGACGCTCGAGGGCCTGAAGGCGATTCGTCGGCTCTCGGACCAAGGCACGCAAACGAACTGCACGCTGATCTTCAGCGCGACGCAGGCACTGATGGCCGCGAAGGCGGGCGCCACCTACGCGTCGCCGTTTGTCGGCCGGCTCGACGACATCGCGCAGGACGGGATGGAGCTGATCCGCTCGATCTGCACCATCTACAAGAACTACGGCTATGCGACGCAGGTGTTGGTCGCGAGCGTGCGCCATCCGATTCACGTGGTGCAGGCGGCCGAGCTGGGCGCGCACGTGGTGACGATGCCGACGAAGGTGATCGAGCAGCTCGCGCAGCACCCGCTCACGAACATTGGCCTCGAACGGTTCCTGGCGGACTGGGAGAAGGTCAAGAACCGAGCCTGAACGCGCGTCCCTCGCGCACAAACCCGAGCCGCCCAGCCAACGGGCGAGCTTCTGACCCCGCGGAGATCCCCCCTTTCCATGCGTCGGTCGAAGAGCAGCTATGTGATCCAGACGGTGGCGAACGCCTTCCGACTCCTCGAGGAGTTCGGAGCTGCGGACGGAGAGCTCGGCGTAACCGAGCTTTCGAACCGCCTGGGTCTTCACAAGAACAACGTCTTCCGCTTACTCGCGACACTCGAGCAGCAGGCTTACGTCGAGCAATGCGCGGAGACCGAGCGCTATCGGCTCGGCCGCGGTTGCCTCGCGCTCGGCCAGGCCTTCGCGGACACGCGCATGCTGGTGCGCTTCGCGCGCCCGGTGCTCGCGCAGCTCGCGGAAGAAACGAATGAATCCGCGCACCTTGGCGTGCTCTCCGGCTACGAGGTGGTGCATCTCGATGGCGAGCGACCCGAGCAGCTCGTGGGCAGCGCACTGCGCATCGGTCAGCGCCTCGCTGCGCACTGCACCGCACTCGGGAAGGCGCTGCTCGCGGGCAAGAGCGCGCCTGCGCTGGCGCAGCTCGACAAGGAGCGCGTGCGCGCCGGCAAGTTGGTTGCGCACACGCCGGCGACGATCACCGATCGCGACAAGTTCTTCGAGCACCTGCGCACCGTCGCGTCGCAAGGCTGGGCCGTCGATCTCGAAGAGTGCGCAGTGGGGCTGTGCTGCGCCGCCGCACCCGTGCACGACGCGAGTGGCGCTGTGATCGCCGCGCTGTCCGTT
>JANNKN010000764.1:0-4251 GCA_031396315.1 Deltaproteobacteria bacterium | reverse complement strand
GCTTCGAGGGCGATGGCGATGAGCGACAGCGGCAGTTCAGCGGGCGGAACGGCCGCACACGCAGCGGTCAGCGCGCGCACCACGGCGCGGCTCGATCCGCTCGGCAGCCTGCGCCGCACGCATTATTGCGGTTCGCTGCGCGCGGACGCGATCGGCCGCGAGGCGATCGTGGTCGGCTGGGTGCACAGCGCGCGCGATCACGGGGGCGTGATTTTCGCCGACGTGCGCGACCGCGAGGGCGTGGTGCAGTGCGTGTTCCGCCCGGAAGTCGCAGCGGAAGTGCACGCGCGCGCGGGCGAGCTGCGCAGCGAGTTCGTGGTCGCGGTGCGCGGCGTGGTCGAGCGCCGGGCGCCGGAGACGATCAACGCGAAGCTGCCGACGGGCGAGGTCGAGCTGGTCGCGCGTGAGCTGCGCATTCTCAACGTCGCGACGCCGCCGCCGTTTGCGATCGAGGAAGATTCCGGCGCGGACGAGCTGACGCGCCTGCGCCATCGCATCCATGATCTGCGCCGGCCGCCGCTCCAGCGCAGCCTGCGCGTGCGCCATGTGCTGTGTCAGAGCGCGCGCAACACGCTCAGCGACCACGGCTTCCTCGAGATCGAGACGCCGATCCTCGCGAAGGCGACGCCCGAGGGCGCACGAGACTTCTTGGTCCCGAGCCGCCTCCAGCCGGGCGCGTTCTACGCGCTGCCGCAGTCGCCGCAGATCATGAAGCAGCTGTTCATGGTCGCGGGCTTCGACCGCTACTTCCAAATTGCGCGCTGCTTCCGCGACGAAGATCTGCGCGCGGATCGCCAGCTCGAGTTCACGCAGATCGACCTCGAGCTGAGCTTCGTCGGCGTCGAGGAAGTGCTCGCGGTGCTCGAGGAGCTGAGCTGGCGCGCGTGGCGCGACACGATCGGCGTGGAGCTGCCGCGCCCGTTCCCGCGCATGTCGTACGCCGAGGCGATGAGTCGTTATGGCTCCGACAAGCCCGACACGCGCGTCTTGCTCGAGCTGGTCGAGCTGACGGACTTGTTCCGCGAAACGGGTTTCAAGGCATTCGGCGCGCCGGTCGCGAAGGGCGGCGTGGTGAAGTGCCTGCCGATCCATGACGGCGAGTCGCTGACGCGCAGCGAGATCGATCGCCTCGAAGCGTTCGTGAAGAAGGAGCTCGGCGCGAAGGGCCTCGCCTGGATCCGCGTGATGCCGGACGGCAGCTGGCAATCGCCGATCGCGAAGTTCCTTTCCGAGAGCGAGCGCGCAGGGATTACGCAGCGCACCGGCGCAAAGCCGGGCAGCGTGCTGTTCTTCGCCGCGGACGATTTCGCGCGAGCGAACGCGATCCTCGGCCGGCTGCGCGTCGACCTCGGCCGCCAGCTCGGGCGCGTCGATGCGCGCGAGTGGGCGCCGCTGCTCGTGCTCGACTTCCCCGTCTTCGAGCGCGGCGACGATGGCAAGCTGACGTTCATGCACATGCCGTTCGTCGCGCCGCACGAGGAAGATCTCGCGCTCTTCGACACGAACCCGCTCGCGATGCGCGGCACGCACTACGACGTCGTCATGAACGGCACCGAGCTCGGCTCGGGCTCGCTGCGCAACCACCGCAGCGACGTGCAGCGCAAAATTTTCGAGATCCTCGGTTACGCGAAGGACGAGCTGGAGGCGCGCTTCGGCTTCATGCTGAACGCGCTCGACGCCGGCGCGCCGCCCCACGGTGGCTTCGCGTTCGGCCTCGATCGCATGGCGATGTTGCTCGCGGGCGCGACCAGCCTGCGCGACGTGATCGCATTCCCGAAGACGCAGCGTGGGCAAGACTTGTTGATGGATGCGCCGAGCGACGTCGAGCCGAGACAGCTCGAGGAGATCCACGTGCGGGTCGTGATGCCCAAGCCGGATGAGCCCGCGAAGCCGTGACGCGCGTCCTCCGCACACAGGTCCTCGTGATCGGCGGAGGGCGCATCGAGCCCAGCGGGACCGGCGAGCCGTGATGCGCACGCTCCGGACACGCGTACTCGTGATCGGGGGTGGCATCAACGGCACCGGTACCGCGCGCGATCTCGCGCTGCGGGGCGTCTCCTGCATGCTGGTCGAGAAGAAGGAACTCGGCTCGGGCACGACTTGGGCGTCGTCGGGAATGATCCACGGCGGCCTTCGCTACCTGCAGAAGGACCCCGAGGTCACCTACCACTCGTGCGTCGACTCGGGCGCGATCCAGCGCATCGCGCCGCACCTCGTGTTCCGCATCCCGTTCCTGATGCCGGTGTTTCCCGAGGATCCGATCGGCCCGGAGATCGTCGAGATCGGGCTCGAGATGTACGACCGCTTCGTGCCGCTGAAAAACGGCCGGCCTCACACGCGGCTCACGCGCGAGCAGGCCTTTGCGCTCGAGCCCGCGCTCTCGCCGCGCATCGACTGCGCCTTCACCCTCGATGAGTGGGGCATCGATGCCGCGCGGCTATGCGCCGCCAACGCGCTCGATGCCGCGGAGCACGGCGCGCAGATCTTCACGCACGCCGAAGTGGTCGAGTTGTTACGCGAGCCGGGCGGCGCGCGCGTGATCGGCGCGCGCGTGCGCGATCGCGTGCGCGGCGAGGAGTTCGCGATCGAGGCGCAGCTCGTGCTCAACGCTGCCGGGCCTTGGGGCCCGGAGGTGGCGGAGCTCGCGCGCGAGAAGCTCAAGCTCCGGCCGGGGAAGGGCGTGCACCTCGTATTCGAGCGGCGCGTCTCGAACCTCGCGATCTACGCGCGCGGCGTCGACGGCCGCGACATGTTCACGTTCCCCCACGAGCAGAACTCGATGGCGGGCACGACCGACGACGATTATTACGGCGACCTCGACAAGATCGAGACGCGCGAGGATGAGGTCGCTTACGTGCTCGAGGCGATGGAGCGCTCGATCCCGCGCATCCGCGAGCACCGCGTGCTGCACGCGATTCAGGGCGTGCGGCCGACGCTCTACGGCTTCGGTGCCTACGAGGACGAGCTCTCGCGCGACTACCGCGTGATCGATCACGGCGCCGAGGGCGCGGCGCCCGGGCTGTGGACGATCACGGGCGGCAAGCTCGCCGCGTATCGCCTGATGGCCGAGGACGCCGCGAACCGACTGTGCGCGCAGCTCGGCGTGCAGGCGGAGTGCCGCACCGCGACCACGCCGCTGCCCGGCGGCGAGGCGAGGCTCGACTCCGCCGCGCTCTCGCGCCGCTTCGGTGTCGGCATCGCCGCCGCCTTGCGCCTCGGCTTCCGCCACGGCGCGCGCGCGGAGCGCGTGCTCGAAGCGTCGCCTGCCACGCGCACGGTGTGCGCCTGCGAGCCCGTGCTCGAAGCGGAGCTGCGCCACGCCGCGCGCAGCGAGGGGCTGCGCAAGCTCGCAGATTGCCCGCTGCGGATCCGCCTCGGCACGGGCGCTTGTCAGGGCGCGAGCTGCGCGGCCTTCGCGGCGCAAGTACTCGCCGACGAGCTCGATTGGGATGGCGCGCGCGCCGTGCGCGAAGTCGCAGAGCTCGCGGCGGCGCGTTGGCACGACGTCGCGCCGGTGCTCGCCGGCGCCCAAGTCGCGCAGATGGAAATTCACCGCGCGGTGTTCTTCGGAATGATTGGTGCGCTCGAGGTGCTGCCATGACGATCGCGGTCGTCGGCGGCGGCCTCGCCGGTGCGGTCGCAACCCTCGCCCTCGCGGAAGCGGGCGCCGACGTCGTGCAGATCGCAGGGCCGCCGGGCGCGAGTGCGCTCGGCTCGGGAGCGTTCGACGTCGCCGCGGTTTCGCCTGGCGTGCCGTGGCTCGCCGCCCGCGACGCGCTGCGCGGCGGCAAGCTGAGTACGATCGACCGGCTCGCGCTGTTGTTACGGGAAGCGCCGTCGCATCCCTATGCGCGCCTCTTCGGCAGCGACGCGGGTGCTGCCGCCAGCACCGCGCGCGCCGGCCTGCTCACGCTCGCGCGCTGGCTCGCGCCCCACGGCGCTGCGCTGCACGGCAGCTTCGAGGCGAGCGAGCTGCTGGCGTGCTCACCGGGCACGCTGCGCGCGGTCGACTTTGCGACGCCCGGACCGGCCGGGGGCGACGTCAGCGCCTGCGATGAGATCGGCCTGCTCGATGCGCCGGGGCTCGCTGGCTACGACGCGCGCTTCGCGGCGCGCGGCCTGATTGCGGAGCTCGCAGCGCTCGGGCTCGCGCAGAAGCGTGTGCACGTGGTGCCCGTCGCGTGGCCCGCGGGCGTGCTCGACGAGCAGCCCGCGCGCGTCGCGGCGCGGCTCGATGCGCCGGCTGCGGGC
>JANNKN010000750.1:0-13074 GCA_031396315.1 Deltaproteobacteria bacterium | reverse complement strand
CAGGGCCGAGTGAGCCAGTCGGCGCAGCAGCCCCCGGCCCGCCGCAATGCGCGGACGCCGCGACGAGCACTCCCGAAGCACTCCTCATCCCTCCGCCCCAATCAGCGCATTCACGCTCTCATGGAAGTGCACGAGAGCCGGCTCCATCTTCCCGTACACCACCCCCGGCACCGCGCCCGACGCGAGGTTTTCGTGAATGCGCGCCATCGCGGGGAAATCCTCGGCGTTCGTCACGCCGAGCAGCACGTCGAGATTCTTCACCCAATAACTGCGTTCTCTTTCCGAGGCAGGCGCGCGCGGTGCGAACACCGAGGTGGAAACGCGCGTGCGGCCGACCTCCAGCGGCGTCACGCGCCACAGCTCGACGTGGTCGATCTGATGGCACAGCACTGCGCCCGGCATGAGCAGATACTGCGTCGTGCCGTGCGGCAGGAGGTGGCGCTCTCCCTGCGGCTTCTCGAACTCCGCAGCGATGCTCTTGCGCACGCCGATGAAGCGGCCGTTTGCGCCGTAAGCGTCGAACACCCAGCGGTCGAAGTGATAATGCGGCGCGATCGTGGCCTTGTGCAGCCACGGGATGTGATAGGGCTCGGTGAAGGTGTCGATCACGAGCTTCCAGTTGAAGGCGACTTCCTGCGTGCGCGTCTCGATGTGGCTGTAGTTCGCGAGGCCGTACGCGGCGAGCTCTGCCTGCGCGCCTTCGAGCGCTTCGTCGACCGTGAACGCGCCGCCCTCCAGGCAAGCGAAGATCAAGCCGTGCGCCTCGTGCAGCGCGACCGGATGCAGCGAGAGCTCTGCCTTCGCGATGTCGTCGAAGCCGGGCTCGGCGCCGGGCCGCGCGCGCAGGCGCCCGTCGAGCTCGTAGAGCCAGCCGTGATACGGGCACGCGATCGCGCGCTCGAGGGAGCCACAACCCTCCGCCAGCAAACGCGCCGCACGATGGCGGCAGGCGTTCACGAATGCGCGCAACGAACCGTCCGCTTGGCGCACCGCGACCACCGGCACGCCGCCGAGGTTTGCAGTGAGGAAATCGCCCGGGTGCGCGCACTCCGCCGAGAGCCCCAATAAGTTCGGGCGACGGCGGAAGAGCGCATCGCGCTCGCGCGCGAAGCGCTTCGAGCAGGCATACGCAGACGCCGGGTTGCGCAGGCTGTGGGTGCCGAGCGGGCCGGGCAGCGGGAGGCCCGGGTCCGCGAGCCGCGCCAGCAGCTCGAGCTCTCTTTCTCGCTTCATCCGAGCTCCTTGCCGGCCTCTCGCGCCTGAGGACAAATTCTAACTATCATTCGGTTTTAAAGTCAACTCGATTCTCGCTGCTTCTGGCGTTAGCTTCCGCGGATGGCGAGTTCCCCGGCGAATGAGGCAGCGGCCCCGCGGAAATCCGAGCGCACGCGGCAGGCGGTGCTGGATGCCGCCGCACGCCTGTTTGCACGCCAGGGCTACGCCGGCACGAACCTGTCGGACATCGCGGCGGAAGCCGGCATCAAGACGGGCAGCTTCTACTACCACTTCAGCTCGAAGGACGAGCTCGTCACCGAAGTGCTGCAGTTCGGCACGTCGCACTCTCACGAGCATGCGCGCGCTGCGGTCGATGCGCTGGGTGCACGCGCGACGGCGGTCGAGCGGCTGCGCGCCGCGATCGAGGCGCACCTCGATTCGCTGCACCACCTCGGTGATTACGCGCTCGCGGGCTTGCGCATCGTCGAGCAGGCGCCGCAACCGATTCGCCGCAATCAGTACGCGAATCAGCGGCGCTACGGCGAGTATTGGCAGGCGCTGCTCGAGCGTGCGCGAGACGAAGGCGTGCTGCCTGAAGGCGTCGAGCTGCTCGCGGCGCGGCTGTTCTTGTTCGACGCGATGAACGGCACCGTGACCTGGCCCGCCAGCGCGCGCCGCTCGACGCGTGAGCTCGCGGACATGCTGATCAAGCTCGTCACGCGCGCGTGAGCCGAGCGCTCCGCAGTTCGCTCGAGCCGGCACGCGCACCGCTCGCGGCGGCGCGTCAGAACGCGCCGGACCAGCGCGTCTCGCCATTCTCCGCAACGTAGGCCTCGTGCGCGTCCCGGCCGTCCAGCTCGAGGCGCAGAAAGCCATTGAGCACGCGCTGCGGGCAGCGGTCGTCGCCGGCGAGCTTCTGCTCGTACCAGCGGATGGCCGGGATCGTCGCGAGCTCGCTGGCGGGGCCGAAGGGGATTGCACCGTGTCCGATCAGGCGCCCACGCGGGACGCCTTCGCTACCCGCATAGACCGCGGTGGCGTGGAGGTGCCCCCAAGCCCAGTAATCAGGGCCGTCGGGCATGCGGCTCGCCTCGAAGAAGCGCGACACGTGCGTCTGGAGTGGGCGCTTCTGCGCGGGTCCCACGAGGCCGTAAGGCGGATGATGCGTGAAGAGGATGACGCGGCGCGCGCCCCGCTCGGCGAGCAGCCCGCGCGCGAAGGCGCGCTGCGCGTCGTCGTCCGGCCCGAGCGTGCCGTCCAGATACATGAACGGCGCGAAGTAGGCGGTGTCGAGCGCAAGCACGAGCCACTGCGCATTGCGCAGCGCGAAGAACGTGGTTCGCTGTTGGCTCGGGAAGCGCTCGTGGATCGCTTTCCTGAATGGCCAACCTTTCGTGTACATCTCGTGGTTGCCAGGCACCGCGAAGCAGTCGCGCTTGCCGCGGGGCCACCTCGCCGTCAGCTGGTCGCTCACCTGGAGCTCCGTCCCGGCGTAATAAGTATCCCCCAGGTGGATCGTGTAGTCGGCATCGCTCATCAGCCGTGCGATCCGCGCCGCCGCCGTGTCGTCACCTTCCCAATAGCCGGTGGCCCAGTCGCCGGCGATCGCGAGGGAAGCGCGATCGCCGATCTCGATGCACTGGGGGCTCTCACCGAACCGAGGCTTCGCCGTGAGAATGTGCTCGAGGTACTCCGCGAGTGTCTCGAGCCAGCCCGGATCGAACTCCTCGTACTTGCCGTAGCCCGCGAGCTCACCCGCCTTCGTGACGCGCGTGCGCGCTCGTGCAGGCAGCGGGTCTGCTGGCGCGAACAACTGCGTCCTCGCCCAGGCGAGGTGCGAGTGCTCGAGCGACGCGCTCTCGTCGCCCGCGAGTGCGCGGTGAGCGTGCTCGTGGGCAGAGTCGATCGCCGCGAGCAGCTCGGCCACCTCCGGCGTACCCGCGTGATCGCGCAGCGCGCGCCGAATGCGCTCGACGTGGCTCGGATCGACCTTCGCTTCGATTTCCAAGTGCGCCTCTCGCGAGCTGGCCGCGCCGTCAGGGCGCGAGCCTCTCGATCATCGCGCGCGCCTCGCGCAGCCGCTTCGTCTCGAAGCCCTCGCTGAAGCCCGCAACGAGCTTTTCGAGCCGCGCGCGCGCCGGCGCCGTCTCCCCTGTGCGGCGCGCGACCTCGCCGAGCCCCAGTGCCGAGCGCAGCTCCATCCACGGCGAGCGGAACGCCTTGTGCCAGCCTGCCAGCGACTCGAGCAAGAGCCGCTCGGCCTCGCGCGGGTCTCCGCTCTCCGCGATCAGCAGCTCGCCGCGCAGCATCGGAACATTGGCGGCGATCGTCTTTTGCCCGAGCCGCTCCACCCAGGCTTCGACGCGGTCGATGTGCTCGCGCGCTTGCTCGAACTGCCCTTGGCGGAGCGCGATCTCCGTTGCAGCGACGTAGAATTGAACGACGCCGCCGAACGCGCCGGAGCTGTGCAGCAGCGCGAGACCTTCCTCGTGCTGGGCTGCGCCCGCGTCGTCTCCGAGCATCACGCGCGCCCAGCCGCGAAACGCGATCGCGATGGCGTCGTTCTGCACGAAGCCGCGTCCGCGCGTCACGCGCAGGCACTCGTCCGCGAGTGCGATGGCGTTGCCGTAGTCCTCGCGGAAATGCGCGGCGAGGGCACTCGTCGAGAGCGCGAGGGCGAGCGTGTACGGGTGCCCGAGATCGCGCGCGCGCGCGAGGCCGCGCGCTACTTGCGCGACTGCTTGGTCCGGTCGGCCTCCGAGCACGAGGCTCATCCCGTAGGTCCCGGACAGCCCGGCGACGACGTCGAGGTCGAAGGCTGCGACCGGCGGCGGGATCGGCGTCGTCGCAGCGAGCTCGTGAACTCGCTCGAAGTGTGCGCAGGATTCTTCGATCGTGCTGAACGAGGCCGTCGCAGCGCCGAGCATGGCGTGGGCGGCAAGGCGCAGGGGCGCGATCTGAAGCGCCTCGGCGATTTCGAGCAGCTCGCGCGCCCAGCGCTCGGAGCGCCCGAGGTCGCCGTGCGCTTGGTGCAGCACCGAGAGCCCGACGAGGGCCGGCAGCCGCGCGGGGCCTCGATCCATCCCTTCGCACAGCGCCTCGGCGCGAGCGATGTTCGCGACCGTGTCGGGATGCTCGTAGCCAAGTGCGGAGAGCGGCCCGGCGAACGCGAGCCGCAGCGTGAGCTCCTGCGCATCGCGCACGGGGCCCTCGGGCAGCGTCTCGAGCAGCGCAAGTGTCTGGCCATAATGATCGGCCGCTTCCGCGTTCGCGAGGCGCGCGATCGCCTGCTGGCCTGCGCGGGCATAGTGCTCGATCGCCCGTGCCGTGAGTCCGCCCTCGGCGCAGTGCCGCGCGACGATTTGCGGCTCCGCCGCGACGCGCGCTGGGAAGCGCTCCTCGAGCGCCGCGGCCGCGCGCGCGTGCAGCTCGCGACGCCGGCTGCGCAGCTGCGACTCGTAGGCCGTGTCTTGCAGTAGCGCGTGCTTGAAGGTGTAGGTCGCGTCGGGCGGCGCGCCGCGCGCGAACAGGATCTCCGAGGCGACGAGCTGCGCGAGGCCGCTCCGAAGTGCTGCCCCGTCGAGGTCCCCGACGGCCTCGATCAGCGCAAACGAAAACTCACGGCCGAGCGTCGCGCCGATTTGCGCAATCGGGCGCGCGTCGCTCAGGCGGTCGAGACGCGCCATCAGCGAGCCCTGCAGCGTCGTCGGAATCGAGACGTCCGCGAGGCGGCCGCGTAGCTCGTAGCGCCCGTTCGCCTCGACCACGACGCCGGATTCGATCACCGCGCGCGCGAGCTCTTCTGCGAACAGCGGCACGCCGTCGGCACGCGCGGCGATGTCCTCGAGCACGCGCTCGGGCAGTGCCAGGCCCGCGCTCGCCTCGATCAGTTGTTGGGTCGAGCGCCGGCCGAGGCGCGCGAGCGCGAGCGGGGTCACGAACGAGCGACCCGGCGGCCAAGAAGGCTCGAAGGACGGGCGGAAGGTGAGCACGAGCAGGAGGCGCAGGGTCGGCGCCGCTTCGATCAGGAGGCCGATCAGCTCGAGCGTGGAGGGATCCGCCCAATGCAAATCCTCGATCAACACGACCACCGGCTGGATCCGCTCCATTGCGAGGATCGGCGCCGCGAGTGCGCGCAACGTCTTCTCGCGCTGCACCTCGGCACTCATGTGCTCGAGTGGAAAGCGCGCAGACGCGGGCAGGCCGAGCAGCGCGCCGAGGTAGGGCACGACCTCGGCGAGGTCGAGACCGGGCAGCTGCGCCATGCCGGCTTCGAGCTTCGCGAGGCTCGAGGCGGCGCTCTCTTCTTCCTCGAAGCCGAGCCCGCGCTGGAAGGACTCGAGCGATGGCTGGAACGCGCTGCCAGTGGCGTAGGGTGAGCACTGCAGCTCCACCGCACTGTGTGCTGAGGTGGCGATCTGCTCGCGGAACGCCATTAACAAGCGCGACTTCCCGATTCCGGGCTCGCCCGAGAGCGACACGACCTGGCCTCGCCCCTCCTGCGCGAGCTCCCAGCGATCGAGCAGCAAGCCGAGCTCGCGGTCGCGGCCGCGCAGCGGGGTCGCAGCAACCGCACGCCCGCGTCGCGTGGCGCCGAGCGCGCGCTCCACCGCGTACACCCGCAGTGGGTGCGACACGCCCTTCAGCTCGGGTGTCCCGAGGTCGCGCGTCACGAACACGCCTGGCGCGAGCCGCAGGGCGGCCTCGCTCGCCACCACGCCGCCGGGAGGTGCCAGCGCATCCAGCCGAGCCGCGATGTTCATCGTCTCGCCGAGCGCGAGCGTCTCCTGGCGGCCATCGCCGCCGAGCCGGCTCACCACGACGGGGCCCGAATGAATGCCGATGCGCGCACGGATCACGGGCGCGCCAACTCCGCCGCGCCCCTCATTCACCTGCGCGAGCGTCGCCTGGATGGCGAGCGCAGCGAGAATCGCTCGCTGTGCGTCGTCTTCGTGGGCCCGCGGGAAGCCGAAGTACACGAGCACGCCGTCGCCGAGAAACTGCGCAACGTGACCGTCGAACTTCTGCACGGCGTTCGAGCACGCGTCCTGATAAGTCGCGATCAGCTCGCGCAGATCCTCCCCGTCGAGGCGCTCGCTCAGCTCGGTCGATCCCGCGAGATCGCAGAACATCGCCGTGATCTGACGGCGCTCCCCCGTCGGCGGGGAAGGTGCGGGCGCGACGGGAGGCGTCGCGGGGTCGGCGGCGTGCCCGCACTGGGAGCAGAAGCGCGCGCTCGCGGAGAGCGCCTCGCCGCATCCCGAGCAGGCGCGCGGAAGCGCCGTGCCGCAGCCCTCGCAGAAGCGCGCGGCTGCGGAGTTCGCGTGCCGACAGCTCGGGCAAGTCATGCCGTGCCGCTCCCTAATTGGCGCAGCTCATGAAGGCCGGGCAGGAAAAAATACGCCGCTCCGCGCACCGTGACGAAGCGTGGCAAGTTCCAGACGAAGCACGGCCCATTCGGTCCCGGAATCACGAACTTTCCGTTGCCCGCGTCATTCGCGCCGACGAGCGGGTCCTTGTCCGCCTCGAGCGTCAGGCGGTTCGATGAGAGCGTGTTGTTGAGCCAGTTCGTCTGCACGAACTCGAACTGGCGCTCGATGTCGGCGTTGATCGCGACGAACAGGATTCCGCGCTCGATCCCGTCGTCCGCCGAGCCCTCGGGCAGCGGTGGCCCATACGGAACGGCGCGGCGAATCACGCGCCGCCCGGCGATCTGCGGCGGCGTAGGGCCGGTCGGATCGTTGCGCGGGTTTGCCCGCCGGATGTGCGCGCCGAACGGCGTCTTGAAGCCGTCGCCGTCTGCCGCGTAGTCGAAGTCGTTGTTGCGGAGCGGATCGCGGCCGAGCTCGGGGTCGTCTTGGGTAGGCGCGAGCGCGAGCGGCGCGCCGCTCCGCCAGCGCCCGACGAGTCGCGCCGCGAACAATTCTTCGGGCATCTTCGTGCGCGTTGCCTGCTCCGCGACCCAGCTTCGGAAGCGAACGACGTCTTCGCGCAGCTTACGGAACACGAGGAAGCTGCCGTTGCGCAGGCGCGAGAGCGTCAACGGCTGCATCAAGTTCTCGCCCTGCACATCGCAGGGCGGCTTCGCGTCGAATGCGGCCGGGTAACCGAGCACGAACTCCCCGCTCGGCACCGGATCCCCGCCGCGGTCGAGCTCGCCAGGCAGCGGCTCGAGGTCGCTGCCTTCGACGTACGGTTGACCGATGCCGTCGGCGAAGCCGAAATGCTCGGCGCCCCGGTCGAGAGCGTTGCCGAGCTCACAGGCGATCTCCGTAACACCTGTCGCGTGTCGAGCCAGCATGGCGCCCAGCCGCCCGCGCGCCGCCGCGATTCCGTCCGGGGCCCAGGCGCTGAGGCTCACGACCGCGTGCAGGTCGAGGCGCTGATAGGGCGCCTGCCAGTTCGCGGGTGCGCTCTCGCCGACGTCGCCGAGCCCATGCGCGCGCTGGCGCGCGCCGAGCGCGAACGCCGCATAGCCAGTGAAGCTTCCGAATTGAAGCGAGTCGGTCACGGGACCGTTCGGGAACTGCGCACGCGCGTCGAAGCCGAGCTTCAGCAGGCCCTCGTAGGTGAAACCGAGATTCCACACGAAGCGCTCGTCGCCGGCTTGCTTCGCGAGCGCGTTCCAGGCGGTGCAACTCGTCGCGAGCGCGGCGGCCTCCGCGAGGAACGCGCGCGCCGTGTCTTTTGCCGTGAACCCGAGCAGCGAGTAGGCGACGTGCGGCAACGCCTCGGTGTGGCGGAAGCCGCGCAGCACGTTGCTCTGCACGTCGTCCAGCTCGATCGTCGCCATTCCGCAGCTCCCCGTGAGCGTCAGCGCTCAGCTGAGCAGCGCTTGGTTCTCTCGCACGAACGCCTCTAGCTGCACCCGCAGCGCCGTGGGATCGACCGCGAGATACCGCGAGAGCACCGCCAGCTTCTCGCGGAGCTGCGACGCCTTCTGGATCCGTAACAACGTGATGTTGCCGTGCGCCGAGTAGAAGTCCTGAACGTCCACCTGGCCGCCGTGAATCCACTCGATGAAGCCGGGAACGTCGCGGCAGCCGGCGTGCGGATAGTTCTCGGTGAGCCCCCAGATGAAGTCGATCTGGTCCGCGACGCGGCTCCCGAAGTCGAGTACGTATTGCGTGAAGTCGCCGTCGTACACGCTCGAGAACAGCATGCTGTGTCCGGCCCCCGTTTCGATCACGGCGATGCGCGCGAAGTGAAGGGTGTGGAGCGCCGCCAGCGGGTGCTCGTGCATGTCCTTCACCGCGAACTCGCCCTCGCGCAGGATGAACTCGAAGGCTTGGCGGTAGTCGAAGTGCTTGCCGACGAAGCGCTCGATCTTCTCGAGCCGGCTCGCCGAGCAAGGCACGACTTTCTCCGGATGGAGGCGCCCCCGCATGAGCGGCTGCAGCATCGTGAGCGTGTTCGTGGTGTGGGGGCTGAACGGGCGTGAACCGCTTCGGTGCGTCGGTCGCGGCTCGTCGAGCATGCGGGCGTGCGGCGCGTCCGCGAGCAGGAAGTGATCGACGAGATAGGGCAGCTCGTCCTGGTCCGTGAAGTCGGCTCGCCGCAACAGCTCGAGGAAGTTGTCCTGGACCGCGAGGCAAGCGAGCACCTCGTTCTCCGCCTTGTCGTACGCAGTGAAGAACAGATTGTCCGAGACGAGATGGGGCTCCAAGTAAGTTCGCAGCGCTGCGGGGTTCGACGCCGTGCCCGCGTCGTATCCCTCACAAAACTCGAAAGCTGCACCGAGCGCATCCGCGTTCTGCGCGAGAAAGTTCAGCGCGGTCTCGATGCGCCGGTCGTAAATGATGCCGAGCGTGAGCTCTCCCGGACTGCCCTCCGGTTGCCCGAGGTGCGCCGCCGAGAGCTGCGCCGCCCGCGCGAAGTGAACGCCCGGCGTGCGCTTCGCAAACAGCCCGCCCTTGGCGAGGAGTGCCGCGAGCTCCGCCGCCTTCCCAGCCTTCACCGGGATGTGCACGCTGTGCGATTGCACTCGATTGCCGACATTCGCCGGGTTCGGGGAGAGCGCGAGCAGTGGAAGCGTTGCAGGTTCCTGCACGCACGCCGTGAGGCTCGGCAGGCCCGCGGCCGCGAGCCCCGCCGCGCCGAGCTTCAGGAACTTGCGCCGGTCGAAGGTGTTGTCGGGCATCGCGGGTCTCGCCGAGCAGAGTCACACGCGCGCACCGAGCGAGTCAAGCAGTGCGCGCGATTCAACGCGATGCGGCTCAGTCCTCGAAGCGCAGCGCGCTCGGGTTGCCCGGCGCGTGCTCGAGCAGCTCGATCACGTTGCCGAACGGGTCGCGCCCGTAGGCGAAGCGCTGCGGTGAGGCGCCGAAGGGCGGCGCGTTGAACGTGACGCCGTTCGCAGCCAGGTGGTCGTAGTCCTTCTGATAGTCGTCTGTCACGAGCGCGAAGTGCGTGATGCCCTGCCGATTCACCGGCCGCACGGGCGTGCCCGGCTGCGCGTCCTGGAACTCGAACAGCTCGAGGCACGAGTTTCCTTTGCGGATCATGCGCACCTTGCACGCCGCGTTCGCGACGCCGAACGCCTCGTTCATCGGCGCGTAACCGGGCGGCAACTCCGCCTCCATCACGACGCGGAAACCGACTACGCCGCAGTAGAAGTCGAGCGCGCGCTGCAGGCTCGGAACCGCGAGCGCAGCGTGGTGAAGGCCGAGGATCATGGGCGTCTCCGAAAGAGCGCGCAGCCTATCGCGATGGCGGCGCTGCGGCAGCGCGCGGCGCCCAATCCCTCACAGCCCCGCACTGGGCGCGCCGAGTAGCTCGAGCTTGCGGCGCACTGCGCTGCGCAGGTCTTCGTCGTCCGCGAACTCGACGGCGCGCGCGAATGCTTCACGCGCCGCGTCGGGCTTGCCGAGCTCGCGGTAGCTCATGCCGAGCAGCGAGTAGAAGGTGGGATCGTTGTTCGCGTCGCGAAGCGCTTCGCGCAGATGGCGCGTCGCACTCGAGAAATTGCCCGCGAGATAGGCGACCTTCGCCTGCTCGTAGCGGTAGTAAGGGTTCTGCAGCCGATACTGCGTGACGCGGCGCCGATACCAGCGCGCGAGGTCCTCGCGGCCCTCGCTCGCGTGTAGGCCCGCGAGGTTCCCCATTGCGACGTACTCGCGCGGGTTCAGCCGCAGCGCCTCGAGGTAGCTGGCCTCCGCGCGCGCCGCGTCACCCTGGCGCCGGTGCCACGCGCCGAGGTTCACCCACACCTGCGCGAGGGTGCGATCCATCGCGAGCGCTTGCTCGAAGTACGCGTAGGCAGCATCGGCGTCGCCCGCGTACAGGCGCTCGACGCCGAGGTTGCTGTAGAAGTGCGCCGCGGCGCGTGCGTCCGAGATCGCGCGGCGCGGGTACGCCGCGCGAAACTCGGCCATGTTGAAATCGACGACATGGGTCGCGCCGGGGCGCACCGTCACGACCGCGTTGATGTGACGACTCACGACGAAGGTCTCGTCGTGGAGCGTCCAGGTGGGCGGTACGTCGACTTCCTGATAACTCACGTCGAGGCCGGCCTCGCGCGCGAGCGCGACGAACAGGTTCGTGAACGAGAGACAGTTTCCGCGCAGCGCGTGGAAGGTGCCAGCGGCGGTGCGCGTATCGTCGCCATAGCCGATGCGGAAGTTCGCCCCCTCGATCACGGCGTGGATCAGCTGGCGCAGCTTCGTCGAGTTGTCGCGGCCGGTGACTTGCTCGGCGAGGAAAGCTTGCATCTCGGCGTCGAGCGTCGTGATGCCGGCCTCGCTGAGCGCGAGGCCATCTTGCGAGGGCAGCACGACGGAGCTCGCGGGCACGGCGCGCGCGGCGCTCGTCGTCGGCAGCGCGGCACAGCCTGCGAGCGCGAGCGAGGCGGCAGCAGCGAGCGGCAGGGGCCAGCGAGGGCGGTGAATCATGTGCGCCTCCGACGCTCAGGGCGTGCGCGTAGGGTACGTCGCGCGGCGCGGAGCGCTCTCACGCCTTGGCGAAGATGGCTCCCGCCATCCCCGACGACACGAGCACGTGCTCGACACGCGGGACCGGGTTCGCCGCGCTGCCGCGAATCTGGCGTACGCCCTCGGTCACGAGATTCATGCCGTGGATGTAGGCCTCGCCGCTGTGCCCGCCGTGTGTGTTGGTCGGGATGCGGCCCCCGAGCTCACAGTTCCCCTCGGCGACGAAGTCCTTCGCCTCGCCGTGTTTGCAGAAGCCGAACGCTTCGAGCTGCTTCATCACGTTCGGAGTGAAGGCGTCGTAGAGCAGGGCGACCTGCATGTCCGCGGGAGTGAGGCCCGATTGCGCCCATAAGCGCTTCGCCGTGCCGACGGCTTCCGGCATGCGCGTGAGATCGTGGTGGTAGTAGTTCGAGATCACCTCGACATCGAATGGGATCGACTGCGCGGCGGCGGCGATTCGGACGGGCGCTTGCTTCGAGCTCCGCGCGCGCTCGAGCGTCGTAATGACTGCGGCAGCGGCGCCCGCGTTCTCCTGACAGCAATCGAGCAGCCGCAGCACCGGCTCGACGATCCAGCGCGACGCCTGATGCTCCTCGAGCGTGATCGGCTTGCCATGAAAAATCGCCGCCGGGTTCGTCGCGGCGTGCTTGCGGTGCAGCACCGCGATGCGCCCGAAGTCGCGGTTCGTGACGCCGAATTCGTGCATGTAACGCTGGATCGCGAGCGCAGACCAGGTAGCGGGCGCCTGCGCGCCGAACGGCATGCACCAGAGCAGCGAGCTGGTGCCGCCGCCGGGCGCCCATGCACCGCCGGCTTGCGGCTGGCCGTAGCGGTAGGCCGCGCCCTGATTGATCGCGCGCCAGATCAAGACCGTTTCGCACGCGCCCGACGCCACGGCCGCGGCGGCCTGATAAACGGTCGCGAGCGAGCCGGCACCGCCGCCGGGCACGCGGCTCGTGAACGCGAGATCGCGCACGCCGAGCGCGCGGATCATGCCGATCTCGTCCACGGGATCGAGCGTGTAAGTGATCATGCCGTCGACATCGGCAGCAGCGATGCCCGCGTCGGCGAGCGCCGCCAGCGCGGCTTCGGCCGCGAGCTGGCCCTCGCTGCGCTCGTCGCGCCGCGCGTAGCTCGTTTGCCCGATGCCCGCGATCGCGACGGCGCGCGTATTCGTACCGAACATCACGAGCGCCGCTCGGCGCGAAACACGGGCACGCTGTGTCCGCCGGCAGTCGGCTCGAACGCGACTGCGACGCGCAGGCCGTTGCAGATCTCGGCGACAGGCACGCCGACCACGTTCGATACGAGGCGCAGCCCTTCGTCGAGCAGGATCAGCGCGACGATCGGTGCCTCGGCGAAGCCGATCGGTGCGGGATGCCGCGGCACGATCCAGCTGTAAACGACGCCGCGCCCTGATAAGCGCGTCACTTCGCGCCGCACGCTGTGGCAACGCGGGCACATCGGTCGCGGTGGGTGCGCGAGCGCGGCGCACTCGCCGCAGCGCTGCGCAACCAGCTCGCCGCGCCCGCACGCCTCCCAGAAAAACGCGTTGTCCGGCGTGAGGATCGGCGCCGGCCGCGTGGGTTCGCTCATCGCGCAACTCGGATTCTGGAAGAGGAGTTAGGCAACGCCGGCCTCTACTCGCTCGGCGGGGCGGCGGGCTTGGGCAGCCACTTGCTCGGGATCACGACGCGGTGCGGCTTACCGGCCGTCCAGTCGAGCACGCAGCTCGCGCAGAGCGCGTCGATCTCGGCTGCGGAGTAGCCGAGCTCCGCGAGGATCTCGCGGCTGTGCTGGCCCACGATCAGGGGCGGCCCTTGCACGCGGCCCGGCGTCTCCGAGAGGTCGCACGACAAGCCGATCTGATCGAGCTTGCCGACGAACGGGTGCGCATGAGAGGCGACCCAGCCGCGCGCTTTCAGCTCGG
>JANNKN010000692.1:0-5628 GCA_031396315.1 Deltaproteobacteria bacterium | reverse complement strand
TCCCGCAGTCGGCCGCGAGCACCTGTCCCGTGACCCCCAGCGCGTCGCGCGCGAGCAGCAGCCGCACCGCGCCAGCAACCTCGCGCTCGAGCGAGCCCGGGAAGCTCGCCAGCGCGGGCGGAGGCGAAACCGGCCGCGCTGGAGCGAGCCTCGCGCTGGTAACGACGGCATTCACGCGCACCCCGCGCGCCCCCTCGGAACGCGCAAGCGAGCGCACCAGCGCACAGGCGGCGTCCGCGACCGCGGCTTCGGGCGCGAAGCCCGCGCAATCGAGCGGCGCGGGGCGTTCCACCACCGCGACGATCGCGCCGCCATCTGCACAGCGCGCCGTGGCGACGGCGAGCGCGAACACCCAGCGCGCGATCGGATCCTCGGCGCGCGTCGTCCAAGCTGCCGCGTCCGTGGCGGAGATGGCGCTCGAGGCGACCTGAGAACCCCACGGCGCCGCAACGATGCGAGCGTGCGGGGCCCCGCTGCCGGCCTCGGCTCTCCAGGCTTCGAGTCCGAGGGTCCCCGCCGGCACGAGCGTCACCTCGGCTTCGAGGGCTGCTGCCAAGCGCCCGATGGCTGGGTCGTCGCTGGCGATGAACCAGGGTGAATCGAGCATGCGGGCCACGGTAGGTCGGCTCGACCGCCCGCGCGCGACTGCCCAGGCGGGAGCCATCCCCAGGATCCCTGCTAGCTTGGGGGCTGCGAGAGGCGTCCGCCGGCCTGCTGGCCATGGCAATCGCCCGACCCGTTTTCCGTCGTATTCCCTCTCGCCCGATGAGTGAAGAGCCACTGGCTCTCACCGCGGGACTCGAGCGACGGAACCCTCGCGGCTGGATTGTCCGGCTGCGCGACCGGAGCGAATGGTGTGCGCACGATCGATCGTGCGCGCGCATCAAGGACGCAGCATGAAGAAGATCTATGTCGGCAATCTCCCGTTCACCTCGACCGAGGACGAACTGCGCACGCTGTTTGCGCGGCACGGCTCGGTTGAATCGGTCGCGGTCATTACGGACCGCGAGACGGGCCGCCCGCGCGGCTTCGCATTCGTCGAAATGGCGGACGCG
The DNA here is from genome assembly GCA_031396315.1 of Deltaproteobacteria bacterium. Taxonomy (GTDB): domain Bacteria; phylum Myxococcota_A; class UBA9160; order UBA9160; family UBA6930; genus VGRF01. The sequence continues at coordinate 4,573 of JANNKN010000692.1, read as the reverse complement.
ACTGCAGCCGCGGACGCGATCAAGGCGCTCGACGGCACGCAGCTCGGCGGCCGCGCCCTGCGTGTGAACGAAGCGCAGGATCGCCGCGAAGGCGGCGGTGGTGGTGGCGGTAGCCGCGGCGGCTACGGCGGCGGCAGCGGCGGCGGTGGCGGCGGCTACGGCGGCGGCGGCGGTAGCGGTGGCGGTGGTGGCGGCGGCTTCCGCAGCCGGCGGTAATTCGGGACAGCGAGCGGGCCGGCACACGCCGGCCCGCGTTCGTCCCTTCCACCGGAGCATTCGATGGCCCACTCGACCCGCATGTCGATGCAGAAACGCATGCGCGAGCAGAAGAAGGCGGAGAAGGCCGCGCTCAAGCGCGACCAGAAGCGCGACCCCAAGAAGGATGAGCGCGGCGACGACGTCGCGAGCGCCGATGACCTCGCCGACTACGGCGCAGCGCCCGCACCGTTCTCCGATTCGTCGCGAGACTGAACGAGTGCGAATCGAAGTCTCTCGCGTGTTCGTCAGCTACGACCGCGCCCACGACGTGGACCTCCGCGACCGCCTGCTCGCCGAAGCGCGCGCGGGCTCACTCTTTTCCGTCGCCGCGAGCTCGGAGGCCGCCACCGAGTCGGACGAGCTCGATGGCCGCGTCCGAGAGCGCATCGCCGCGGCCGACGCCGTGATCGTGATCTGCGGCGAGCACACGGACGAATGCGTCGGCGTGACGAACGAGCTGCGCATCACGCGCGAAGAGCAGAAACCACACCTGTTGTTATGGGGCCGCCGCGCCGCGATGTGCAAGAAGCCCGCGGGCGCGCGCATCGACGACAGCATGTATGGCTGGACGCCCGAGATCCTGCGCGCGCAGCTGCAGATGCTGATGCGCGTGAAGCGCGACGTTCCGGAACATCTGCGCCGCCAGCCGGGTGCACCGAAAGCGGGCGCGTAAGGCGTCGCGCTAGGGAATCAGCAGCACGCGCCCGAACGCCTTGCGGCTCTCGATGAACGCGTGCGCTGCCGCGGCATCTCTCAGCGGGAACGCGCGGTCGACCACGACCGCGAGCTTTCCGGAGGCGACGTCGTCGACGTGGCGCTGGATCGTGTCGTGCACGCGATCGGTCGTGATTTCAGCGCCGAGGAAGACTCCGATCAGGCTCTGGTTGCCCTGCATCAGCGTCGACACATCGTGCTTCACGAGCTCGCGCCCGGCGCGCCCGACCCAGGCGATGCGCCCGCGATACGCGAGCGCCGCGATGCTCTGTTGGAGCGTGCTGCCGCCGATCGGATCGACGATCACGTCGGCGCCGCGGCCCTCGGTGATGCGCTTCACCTCGCGCACGAGGTCGTCGTCGCGATAGTTGATGCCGTGATCGACGCCGAACGGGCGCAGCCGCTCGAGCTTCTCGGCACTCGACGCCGTGGCGAGCACGGTCGCGCCCGCACGCTTCGCCAGCTGGATCGCCGCGAGCCCGACGCCTCCGCCGCCGCCTTGCACGAGCACGGTCTCGCCCGCGCGCAGCCGACCGAACTCGAACAGGCAGTCGTCCGCTGTGCCGAAGGGAATCGGCGTGCAGGCGATTGCCCGCAAGTCCGCGCCGTCCGGTACCCCCCAACAATTGCGCGCGGCCACGCTCCGCAGCTCCGCGTGAGAGCCCGCGGCGTCTACCGTGACGACCCGCTGCCCGACTCGGAGCTGCGTCACCTCCGCGCCGACCTCGATGATCTCGCCGGCCGCCTGATAACCGACCACGTGAGGGCGGCTCGTGAGCGGCGCCCCGAGGCGATGCAGCAGATCTCCGCCCTCGATGCTCACCGCGGCGACGCGGATCACGACGCCCTTCGGCTGACACTTCGGGTCGGGCACCTCCTCGTAGCGGAATACGCTCGGGGGGCCGTTCTCGTAGTAGACGGCGGCTCTCATGGGTGGGGCTCCTTCTCAGCGCTCGGCTGCGCGCCGGCAGAGGCCTCGGCCTCGGGGGTTTTGACCTTGATGTCGAGATCCTTTCGCTCGCGGTAGATGCGCTCCAGCTCGCGCCTTCGCTCCATCTCGATACGGAGCTCCCGCAACACCGTCTCCTCGGGAAGCTGGCGCTGCGCCACCTCGAGCTCGACGTCGCCGCAGGCGTGCGCGAGGTAGGGCCCGCACGCCGGGCTCCCGCAGCAATAGGCCGTGAGGTCGCTGAAGGTGCGGATCGGCTGTGAGACGGGCGCTTCGTTCCACACGCGCACCACCGTCGGGTCGAGCTTCGCGGCGGTTCGGAAACGACGCGCCGCCGCATCCACATCACCGTCGCGCCAGCGCAACAGGCAGTAGTTCAGCTCGACGACCGCTGGGTTCGCGCCCATCCGCTCGCCGCGCGAGAGCCACGTCTCCACTTCGCGTGCGTCGCGTCCCGCGTAAATCAGCGTCTCCGCGATGTTGGTGTACGCGAGCGCGTTGCCTGGCTCCAATTCGCGTGCGTTCTGGAGGCTGTCGAGCGTGTCGTCGATACGTCCCTGATAAGCGGCAGCGATGCCCATGTAGACGTGCGGGCTGGGGTTCTCCGGGTCGATCCGCAGGCTCTCCACCCACTCGCGCGTAGCGCGCTCGAGATAGTCCTCGTACACCGGTAGCTCGCCGCGATCGAATGCCGCGCGCGCAAAGCGGTAGTAGGCGAGCGCGAGCTCGTCGCGGCGTTCGCCGCTGTTGGGGCGCTTGTCGCGAGCAGCCTCGAGCTTCGCGATCTCGGCTGCGGTCGGCGTGACGACCTCACCGGCTTGCGGCGCTGCGTGCGCCGTCACCGCGAGCAGTAGCGCCAGAGCCAGCGCGTATCCCCACATGTCCCGCACCTCCCGCGACGAGTCAGCCTACACTGCGCAGCGTCACAAACGAAGGAGTGCGCGATGGCCGAGGTCAAGATCGAGGGATTCGTGGCGGCCGGATTCGAAGGCGTGCGAGACGCGTTCGCGGCGAATTTTGCGGCGGGTCGTGAGATCGGCGCCGCGTTCGCGGTGGCGCGCGACGGCGAACTCGTCGTCGACTTGTGGGGGGGCTTCCGCGACCGCGCGCGCACGACGCCGTGGACGCGCGACTCGCTCGTCAACGTATGGTCGACCACGAAGGGGCTCGCGGCTCTCTGTGTCGCGCTGCTCGTCGAGCGCGGGAAGCTCTCGTACGAGCAGAGCGTTGCGAGCGTGTGGCCCGAGTTCGCGGCGAGCGGCAAGGAATCGCTGACGATCGCGGAGCTGTTGAGCCATCAGGCCGGACTCTCGGGTTTCCGCGAGCCGGTCACGCTACGCGACTTCGCCGATCACGCGCGGGTCGCTCGGCTGCTCGCGGCGCAAGCGCCGTTCTTCCCGCCCGGGCAGAGCGGCTATCACGCGATCACGCACGGCTTCCTTGCGGGCGAGCTGGTGCGGCGGACCACGGATCAGACACTCGGCGCGTTCTTCCGCAACGAAGTCGCCGCACCCCTCGGCGCGGACGCCTGGATCGGCCTGCCCGAGGCCGAAGACGCGCGCTTCGCCGAGATGGTCGCGCCGCCGGACGGACCTAACATGCCGCCACCCGAGCACCCCGCCGCGCGCGCCGCATTCGGCAACCCGCCGCTCGACCCGGAAGTGCCGAATCAGCGCTGGTGGCGCGCTGCCGAGATTCCCGCCGCGAACGGCCACGCCAGCGCCGCTGGCCTCGCGCGCATCTACGGCATGCTCGCGCGCGGCGGCGAGCAAAACGGCAGGCGTTTCCTCACCCGCGAGACACTCGCGAACGCGACGCGCGAGCGCGTGCACGTGCGCGATCACGTGCTGCAAGTTCCCATGCGCTGGGCGGCGGGCTTCCTGCTGAACGACGGAATCAGCTACGGACCCAACGACAACACCTTCGGCCACAGCGGCTGGGGCGGATCCTTCGGCGCCGCCGACCCCGACGCCAAGCTCGGCTTCGGTTACGCGATGAATCAGATGTTCCCGAACCTTCAAGGCGATCCGCGCTCGCTGACGCTGATCGAGGCGACCTACGCGTCACTCTGAGGATCCAGCGCGGGGCGGGCCTGAGAACTGGAACGTCCTCGTACCCGAGCTCGTCGTCGGCGACCTCGCCGCGAGCCTCGCGTTCTGGCGCGACATACTCGGCTTCCGCGTCGTCTATGGCCGCGAGCAGGAGCGCTTCGCGTTCCTCGAACGCGATGGCGCCCAGTTCATGCTGGAAGAGCGCGGCGCGGCCAGCTGGCTCACTGCAGAGCTCGCGCCGCCCTTCGGGCGCGGCATCCACTTCGAGATCGTTGCCCCGACAATCGCGCCGCTGCTCGCGGCACTCTCGCGCGCGGCCTGGCCGCTCTGGCGCGGAGTCGAAGAACGCTGGTACCGCGTCGGCCAAGCCGAAGTCGGCCAACGCCAATTCCTCGTACAAGACCCCGACGGCTACCTACTCCGCTTCGCCGAAAGCCTCGGCCAACGCGCAAAACTCTCCGTGTGAATCCGGCGGGCCTCGACGGCCCGCTGGATTCACCCCTCCCTAATAGTTCCGACTCGCGAAGCCAGGCTCCACGAAGCCCGCCCGCTGTGGCCGGAGGGGGCCGCTGGGCGAGGAGGAACAGATGGCCGCCGCAGC
>JANNKN010000602.1:0-4116 GCA_031396315.1 Deltaproteobacteria bacterium | reverse complement strand
CCGAGCTGCTTCTCGAGCCAGCGCTGCCATGCCCCGACTTGTTGGGCCGCCCTCGCTTCGATCTTCGCGGCGAGCTCGCCCTTCGCGCGGCCCATGAAGCGGATCTCTCCGAGGCCCCAGTTGATCGCCTCGTAGTGCGTGTCCATCGCGTCCTCGATCATGCGCGCCTGAGCGCGCGCCGCGGGATCGCGCGGGAGTAGCGGCGGCGTCGGCCACTTGTCCTCTATGTACTCGCCGATGATCGTGGAGTCGAAGATGCGCGTGTCGCCATCGACGAGCGCCGGCACCTCGCCGCGCGGCGAAGCGCTCGTGAAGTCCGCGCCGTAGCCCGAGCCCGCGCCGATGCCCATGGGCAGCTTCAGCTCGAACGGCACGTTCTTCTCGCGCAGCGCGATCTTGTTCTTCTGGGCGTAAGGCGAGAGCGGGTGTTCGAAGAGGACGATCATCGTGTGCTCCTGGTTGCGTCGGCGGTCTGCTGACCCGCAAGACAGACTGATTCGTTCAGGCGAGGCGCCAGCGGATCGGCTTGCTGCCCTCCCGCACGACGACACCCTTCGCTTCGAGATCGAGCTGCACGCACTTGGTCCACCAACCGGCCTTGGCGGCGAGGTCGCCGCTCAGCCCCCGCCGGACCCCTGCGATCATCTCGGCTTGGGTGAGGCCGCCCGCCTTCGGAAGCGCCGCGAGAAGCGCGGCCCTTGCCTCGCGATATCGGGCGCCGTCGACCGTGCCGGTCTTGCCCGGGTGATTGACGTTCTCGACGGTGACTCGTTCGCTCTGGGCCTTGGCAGGCTTCGCCCGCTTCGGTGAACCGTTCTTCGGCATGAGTTCGTTTCTCCTAGGCAGGCGCGACCTGGGCGAAGGGGCGCGGCTTCCTCGTCAGGCCTGCATCCGCCGCCACTCCGCGTACTCGCACATCGCCGCCAGCGCGGCGATCGCGCGATGCGCGCTCGGGTAGCAGATGCGGCCTTCTTCTTTGACGCCCACCGGCCCGCTGTTCCCGTAATGCCTGTCCGTGTTCACGAGCTCGCTGCACGTCAGCACGGGCTTGCCGTGCTTCTCGCTGACCTCGCGCGCCACCGTTGCGTAGCGCCGGTCCTGGCGAACGTGATACTCGACGATGCGGTCGAGGCCGTTGCCCGGAAAGAACGGGCCCGACTTGAAGGCGTTGGCCTGGCCGGCCTGGATGCCGATGCCGAGGTGGATCATCGCGTCGACGTCCGGGTGCGCGACGATCCAGTCCATCACCTGCGCGACGGTGTCGCGCGTCTCGCCGCCCGCGAGGTCGATGGGGTTATTACGGCTCCAGCGCGGCGGCACGACGGTGTCGATCTTCGCCTTGAGGTCGTCGGGTAGCGGCATCAGTGTGAGCCCTGCCTGCGCGCACGCGTCGGCCGCGAGTACGCCCCAGCCACCCGCGGTGGTGAACACGATCGTGCGCCGCCCACGCGGCAGCGGCTGCGTCGCGAACGATGCTGCCCACTCGAAGGCGTGCTCGACGCTCGGCGCGCGCACGGCGCCGTTCTGCTTCGCGACGCCGTCGAACACGCGGTCGTTGCTCGCGAGCGCGCCGGTGTGGCTCGCCGCGGCGCGCTGTCCCTCCGCCGCCGCGCCGCCTTTCACGATCACCACGGGTTTGCGCCTCGAGGTCGCGCGCAGCACGTCGGCGAAGCGGCGGCCGTCGCCCACGCTTTCGAGGTAGGCGAGCACCACCGCGGTATCGGGGTCGACGCCGAAATACTCGATGTAGTCGGCGAGCGTGGTCTGCGCGGAGTTGCCCGCGGAGATCGCTTTCGAGATGCCGACGCCGGTCTCGACCGCGTAGTTGAGGAAGCTCGACACGAGGTTCCCGCTCTGGCTCGCGACGCTGATGTGCCCGCGCGGCGGGTACGGCGCGACGATTTGGGCGCACATCGAGACTTCGGTCGAGATCACGCCCTGCCCGTTCGGCCCGGCGACCACCATGCCGAGGTCGTTCGCGAGCTTCACGAGCTCGGCCTCGGCCTTCCGGCCCTCATCGCCCGCCTCGCCATAACCCGCGCTCGCGATGAAGGCCGCGCGCACGCCGCGCGCTCGGCAGGCCTTCAGCAGCTCGGCGTTGGTGTGCGCGGGTGTGCACACGAACACGAGATCAGCCGCGTCCTCGGGTACCTGCGAGACGTCGCTCAGGGTCGGGTGACCGAGCACGTCCACGCCCTCGCGGTTCACCGGAAAGAGCTGCCCGTCGTAGCCGAACCGTAACAAGTTGTGATAGGCGACGAAGCCGAACTTGCCCGGATGCGAGGAGACGCCGGCGACGACCACGCCGCGCGGATTGAAGAGGCGCGCGAACTTCTCTCGCAGCGCGGCCTCGTCGAGCGCGCGCGCCACGTTCGCGGGCTGCGGCGCTTCGTCGGAGAGCTCGATCAGCGCGTCCACTGCCACTGGCTTGCCATTCGCAATCAGCACCGGATTCAGATCGACGCTCGCGATGTCGGCGCGCTCGGCGCCGAGCTTGCCGAGGCCGACGAGCACATCGGCGAGCGCTTCGAGATCGACTGCGGGCTCGCCGCGCCACGGCTGCGTGTAGAGCGCCGCGCTGCGCAGCCTCGTAACGAGCGCCTTCGCCTCGGCGCGCGTGAGCGGCGCCGCGGCGAACACGACGTCGGAGAGCGCCTCCGCCGCGATGCCGCCGAGCCCCAACAGCACGCACGGCCCGAACTGCGGGTCGCGCACCAGGCCCGCGATCAGCTCGCGCTTGCCGCGCACCATCTCCGCGACGAGCAGCTGCACCGCGCCGTCCTCGGGCTTCACCTTCGCGAGCAGCTCGCTCGCCGCCGCGCGCACCGCGTCCGCGCTCGCGAGCCCGAGTCGCACGAGGTCGCGCTCGGTCTTGTGCGCGATCGCGTCACCGCACAGCTTCACGACCACCGGGAAGCCGATGCGCGCCGCCGCCGCCGCTGCGCCCGCGGCGTCGCTCGCGAGCTCCTCGCGCGAGACCGGCACGCCGTAGCTCGCGATCAGTTCCTTCGAGGCGTGCTCCGAAAGCGTCTGCGAAGCCACCGCGTCTCCTCGGCTGGCGCAGCGCTCTCGGGCGCGCGCGAAAGGAGCTAACTCTACGCGAAGCTCCAAGCGATTTCATTGCAGCCGCGCGCGTTTGCGCGCCCGAGGCCCCGCGTGAACGACTTCCTCGCGCGCTTCGACGCGCTCTTTCAGAGCTGGCTGATCGAGCCGATCTCCGCGGTGATCTTTTTCGATCTCGCGTTCTGGGACGATGGGGCGAAGGGCGAGCTCGAGCTGCCAGCCGTGGTCATCTGGCTGATTGCGGCCGCGGTCTTCTTCACTCTGCGCTTCCGCTTCATCAACTTGCGCGGCTTCCGGCACGGCCTCGAGATCGTGCGCGGGCGCTACGCCGGACCGGACGCGGCGGGCGAAATTACGCCGTTTCAGGCGCTCTCGGCCGCGCTCGCCGCGACGCTCGGCCTCGGGAACGTCGCGGGCGTCGCCACCGCCGTCGGGATCGGCGGCCCGGGCGCGGTGTTCTGGATGGTGCTCGCCGGCTTCCTCGGCATGAGCGCGAAATTCGCCGAAGTGACGCTTGCGCAGATGTACCGCGTGCAACGCGCGGACGGGCACTTCTCAGGCGGGGCGATGCATTACTTGCGCGCAGGCTTTGCGGAGCGCGGCCTGCCGCGCGTCGGCGCCGCATTCGCGGTGGTGTTCTGCGTGATGTGCATCGGCGGCAGCCTCGGCGGCGGCAACATGTATCAGGCCAATCAGGCTTTCGTCTTGCTCGCGACGGTTGCGCCCCCGCTCGCGGGCTCGGGCGGTGCGGCCCTCGTCGGCCTCGCGCTCGCGGCCGCCGTCGGGCTCGTAATCATTGGCGGCATCCGGCGCATCGGCGAAGTCGCGTCGCTGCTCGTGCCGGCGATGTGCGGCATCTACGTGCTGGCCGGACTCGCGATCCTCGCACTGCACGCGAGCGAATTACCCGCCGCGTTCGCAACGATCGTGGGCGGCGCCTTCTCGCCCGAAGCGGCATACGGCGGCGCCGCGGGTGTGCTCATCCAGGGCTTTCGCCGCGCCGCGTTCTCGAACGAAGCGGGCTGCGGCTCCGCACCGATCGCGCACGCTGCC
>JANNKN010000598.1:0-1749 GCA_031396315.1 Deltaproteobacteria bacterium | reverse complement strand
CGGGCCAGGCGTGACCGGGGCCGGTGAGCTTCCAGAGCTCGACGGGGGTGCTCGCGGGGCAACTCGCGGTGATGTGGACTGCGGTGTGTTCGCCTTTGCCGTTCGGCGCGGGCTGGGAGCGGCGCTCCAGTTCTTTGGCGGGGCCGTTGCACGCGTTTCGCTTCTCCCACTGCCGTAGGCCCGCGACGACAGGCTCGTGGTGGACGGTCACGCCCGCGAAGGATCGGTTCTCGCCGCCGGCATAGAGTGCGCGCGGGTCGGTCGTGCTGTGGATGTGGAGCACGGGCATGGCGCGCGCCGGCGCGAAGGGGGTCTTCAGGTTCATGCCGCCGGCGACGGGCGCGATCGCGGCGATTCGATCCGAGGCTTCGGCTGCAAGGCGGTAGGCCATCATCGCCCCATTCGAATGACCGGTGGCGTAGACCCGCGTGCGGTCGATGCGTGCGAGCTTCGAGACGGAGTCGATCACTTTCAGTGTGAAGCCGACGTCGTCGACGCGGTTGTCCATCGACCAGCCGCAGCACCGGCCCGCGTTCCACGTCAGCAGGCCGCCGCGCAGCGCGGAGTGCTGCGAACCGCCGGAGAAGCGCCAGGTCCCATCCGGATACACGACGGCGAAGCTCTCGCGATCGGCGACCGCGTCGAGGCCGGCGTACTTCTGGAAGCCCGCGGCGTTGCCGCCGCCGCCGTGGAAGGCGATCACGAGCGGAAGCGGCTCGCTCGACGCTGCGGGAGGCAGGTGGAGCACGTAGCGTCGATCGAGGCGCTTGAATGGAAGCGGGCGCGTGTGGTCACCGGGCGGCAGCAGTGCGGGATCCGCGTGCGCGGCGCTCGCGAGCGCGAGACCGACCGAGGCCAGGATCGCGGTCGCACGCTGCTTCATCGTCGACTCCGCGCGCTGCAGACCGCGCGCCACGTTCGCACGCACTCTAACCACACCCACCGCGCTCGGATTCACGCGGCGCGGCGCGGGGAATCGGGCATTGCAGAGGCGCGCGTGCGAGCTTCACTCGACGCGGCGAAGCCGAAACGGAAAGGGAGACGCCATGCATGGCTCGATGGAACGCGCCGGAGGGATGCTTGCGAGAATCGCGTCGGCTCTGGTGATCGCGTGCTGGGTCGAGGCCGCGGGCGCCGACGAAGCGACCGCGTCCGTCGCGGACGAGCCCGTGGCGGAGATCACGATGGGCGAGCTCGTTCCGTTCGCGGAGGGCGCATCGGGCGAGGTCGGCTTGATGTCGCCCGGCGGCAGCGCGCTGCGAAACATCGAGGACCGCTGCGACCTCGAGCGCTCGCTGGCCGTCGCGATCGCCGCAGAAGCGAGGCGGCGGGGCGTGGCCGTCGCCGTCGTCACTCACCCGGAAGAAGCGACAGGCCGCGTCCTGTCGATCCAGATCGAAGGCGCGGTGGGCCAGCTGGGGGGAGCGATCAGCGGCGCGAAGTCGCTGACGCTGCGCGGAGAGCTGCGCGATGGCGAGGCGCTGATCGCGAGCTTCGTGGCGCGCGAGCAGCGCACGGCGCTCACGGCCGGCACCTGCAAGGCGCTCGACCAGTGCGCAGCCAAGCTCGCGAAGCACATCGCCAAGTGGCTGCAGCGGCCCAAGCTGCGCGCGCGTCTCGGTTCGGCGTAGCGCGGGCTTTCAGTCGACGGTCTCGTCCGCCATCAGTCGAAGCGCCGGCTCGCCCGCGGCGCGCCACTCGGCGAGCGCTTTGGCGATGTAGTCGGGGGTGGCCCGCGCGCCACTTCTC
>JANNKN010000596.1:0-2188 GCA_031396315.1 Deltaproteobacteria bacterium | reverse complement strand
GAACGCCGCCTCCGGCGACGAGTTCGAGAAGGAGACGCGCGACGACATCGCGCGTGCGAAGGCGTGGCAGGCGACCAAGTTCGACGCCGGCTGGGCGGTGCTCACCTGGCCGAAGGAGTTCGGCGGGCAGGGCCTCGGTCGGCTCGAGAACGTGATCTTCAATCAGGAAGAAGCGAAGTATCACGTGCCGCCGGCGATCTACGGCATCGGCCACGGCATGCTCGGCCCAACGATCATGGCCCATGGCTCGCAGGCCCAGAAGGATCGCTTCGTCAAAGAGATGGCACGTGGCCAAGTAGTCTGGTGCCAGCTCTTCAGCGAGCCGGCTGCGGGCTCGGATCTCGCCGGACTGCGCACGTCCGCCGTGCGCGACGGCAGCGACTGGATCATCAACGGTCAGAAGATCTGGAGCACCGGCGCCCATTACTGTGAGTGGGGCATGATCGTCACGCGGCACGATCCGAACGTGCCGAAGCACGACGGCCTCACCTATTTCATCATCGACATGCGCTCGCCGGGCGTCGAGTGCCGCCAGATCAAGCAGATCAACGGCGGCTCCGGCTTCAACGAGGTGTTCTTCACCAACGTGCGCGTGCCGGATTCGCAGCGCCTCGGCGGTGTCGGCGAAGGCTGGAAGGTCGCGATCACGACGCTCATGAACGAGCGCGTCTCGATCGGCGCCGGCCAGGGCGCGGGCCGCGTGAAGGATCTGTTCCGCCTCGCGAAGAAGGTGAAGCGCAACGGCAAGCCCGCCATCCAGGATTCGGCGGTGCGCCAAAAGCTCGCCGACTTCTACATCACGTCGAAGGGCCTGCAGTACACGGGTTACCGCACGCTCAGCGCGATCTCGCGCGGCGCGACGCCGGGGCCCGAGGGCTCGATCGGCAAAGCGGTCGGCGCGCCGCTCTCGCAGCAGATGGCGCTGTTCGCGTCGGAGCTGCAGGGCGCGGCGGGCGGCCTGCTCGATGCGAACGCGGCGCCGGATGCGAGCTGGATGGAGGGCTACCTCGCGTCGCCCGGCATCCGGATCGCGGGTGGCACGGACGAAGTGCTCCGCAACATCATCGCCGAGCGCATCCTCGGCCTTCCGACCGACTGGCGCGCCGACAAGGGCATCGCATTCCGCGACGTGCCGACCGGCAGCACCATCAAGAAGTAGGACGCGCGAAGGCGCAGCGAATGCTGCGGCGCGTGACACACTCAGGGCGCGGGCGATGCGAGTCGCTCGCGCCCTTCGTATTGACTGCGCCGCACGCGCGGGAGATGCCATGCGCAAGCGAGTGAGTGCGATCGCGGGTCTGCTGAGCGCAGCGCTCGCCGCGGCGGCAAGTGCGCAGCAGGCGGACCCTGCCGCGCGGCTCGCGCCGCTGCCCGAGGCGCAGTGGAGCGAGGAGACGCGCGCGGCGCTCGCGAGTACGTTGCCGCGCGTCTCGGCGCTCGCGGGCGCACCGAGCCCGGGGGCGCGGCCGCTGCCGATCCTCACCGTGATTGCGCATCATCCGAGCTTGTTACGGCCGTTCCTCGAGTTCGCGAGCGCACTCGCCCAGCGCGGTGTGCTCTCGCGGCGCGAGTCCGAACTGGTCGCGCTGCGCACGGCGTGGCGCTCGCAGTCGTTGTTCGAATGGGGCCACCATGTGCTCTATGCGCGCGCCGCCGGCATGAGCGACGCGGAGATCGCGTGCATCGCCGAGGGCGGCGCTGCGCAGCTCGCGCCGCGCGAACGCCTGCTGCTGCGCGCCGCCGACGAGCTGCACGCGAAGCAGCGCCTGACCAACGCGACCTGGGCGTCGCTCCGCGCCGTGTACTCGGATGCGCAGCTGGTCGAGATCCCGTTCCTGGTGGGCCAGTACACGATGCTCTCGATGGTGGCCGAGGGGCTCGGCGTGCCGGTCGAGGAAGGCTTGCCCGCATTGCCGCCGATTCATTAGGGAAGACGAGGAGGAACGCCGTGCCCGTTCGCATCGAGAAGCAAGCCTTCGTCAGCACCGTGGTCCTCTCGCGCCCGGAAGCGCGCAACGCCGTCGACCGCGTGCACGCCGACGCGCTCGTGGAGGCCTTCGCCGCGTTCGAGCGAGATGACGGCGCGCGCGTCGCGGTGGGATGGGGCGAGGGAGGCACGTTCTGCGCGGGCGCCGACCTGAAGGCGATTTCGACCCCGCGCGGAACTCGAGTGGCGCCGCCGCGCGCG
>JANNKN010000595.1:0-2537 GCA_031396315.1 Deltaproteobacteria bacterium | reverse complement strand
CGCTGGTCGAGCACGAAGCCGTGACACCAGCCGGCATAGAGCTTCGCCACGCCGCGCGCGGAGACTTCGGCGCCAGTTCCCCGTAACAAGCGGTCGGCAGGGCCCTTCACCGGCATGCCGCCGATGATCGGTGAGATCGCGATCACCGGAGCGCGGCTGTGCGCGAGCGCCTCGCGCATGCCGGCCATTGCGAGGATCGGTCCGATCGAGACGACCGGGTTGCTCGGGCAGACGAGGATCGTGTCGGCCGCGGCGATCGCCTCGCACACCCCCGGCGCGGGCCGCGCAGCCTCGGCCGCGGAGAGGTCGACGCCCTCGACGTCGTTCGGCGCGCCATCGCGCACGAGGTACTCCTCGAAATGCACGCGCACTCCGTTCGAGAGCCGCACGAAAGTAGGGCAGGCCTCTTCGCTCATCGGCAGGATGCGGCAGGCGAGACGATGGGCGCGGCGGATCTCGTCCGTAATGGCTGCGAGCCCGACGCCGGCGCGCAGGCGCTGCGTGCGGTGCAGGCAGGTTGCAAGGTCGCGGTCGCCGAGCTTGAACCAAGTCGGGTGCCCGTAGGCGCCGAGCGCTTCGATCACCGCAAACGTGTCGCCGGTCAGGCCGTAGCCGCGCTCGGCATCGACGCGGCCCGCGAGCGTGTAGGTGACGATGTCGAGATCAGGCGAGACGTGGACGCCGTAGAATTCGCGGTCGTCGCCGGTGTTCACGACGATCGTCAGCTGCTCCGGCGAGATCGCGCGCACGAGCCCACGCAGGAACCGCGCCGCGCCGACTCCGCCCGCAAGCGCGACGACCTGCACGCGCTACTCGGCGCTGGGCGCCGCGAGCGCGTCGCGCTCGGCCTGCAGCTTCTTCAGCTCGGCTATGCGATCCGGCATGCGCTCGGCGACTTGTGCGAGCGCTTCGTTCGAGGCGGTTGCGTTTGCGTCGGTGAGGTCGCCCTTCAGCAGTTGCTCGTCGGCCGCGATGGCTTGCTCGAGCTCAGCGATGCGCGCGTTGATCGCGCCGAGGCGATCCCCTGCGCCGGTGCTCGTTCCACTTGCATCGGCCTTCGGCGGGTCGGCGATGCGCTCGAGCTGCACCCAGGCATCGACCGCCGCCGGCGCGTTCGCGGCGACTTCTTCGCGGCGCAGCGGCTGGTCGCGCAGTTCTTCGGGCACGCGCTCGAGGCTCGTCGTGTAGTGAGCGACGCCGTTCTCGTCGATCCAGCGATAGATACGCGGCGCGTCGGCGTTGTCCTCCGCGAGCGCAGCCGCGCTGAGCGTGAGCAGAGCGAGCAAGAGCCAACGAGTAGGGCGCATGCGGCGGAGTCTTGTCGGCGGCTCTGCGCCGGTCAAGGTGGACGTCGCGACCCGGCCGCGTGAACGCGCGGCGTTCTCACGCCTCACGCGACAGTTTTGTGGCCGAGTGCCAACCCCGCGCCGTGTCAGCGCTCTTTTGATTGGGGCCGTCGGCGGCGACCCGGCATGACGCTTGCGATCCGCAACCTGCCATGAACCCGCTCACCCAGCTCGCGACACGCTCCGCTCTCGGCATCGCGCTCGTCATTGCCAGCGCGGGGCACGCCCAGGAGTTCGCGCCGCTGGCCGGCTTCGCACGCGTGCGCGGCGCCACCGCGGTGGCGCTCGAGAGCGCGAGCGGGCGAGTGGCCGTCGGCACACACAGCAGCGTGTGGCTTGCCGCGCCTGGGGAAGCTGCGCAGCGTGCGTGGCGCGCAGGGGCGGTGCGCGATCTCGCGTTCGCCCGCGACGGCGCGCTGTGGGTGGCCTCGGAACGCGGCGTGTTCGAACTCGCTGGTGGCGTTGCAACGCCGCATGCACTCGGGCCGGGCGCGAGTGGGCGGGCGACGCGGCTCGCGTGGCTCGGCGAAGCGCTGCTCGCCGGCAGCGAGGACGGCCTCGCGCTGCGGCAGCCCGGCGGCGCCTTTGCGCGCGTGAACGGCAGCGCGCCCGAAGGCGAGGTGCGTGCGCTCGTCGCGCTCGGACCCCGCAGCGCGCTCGCGATCGTAGGCGCGGAGGTCGCGCGCCTCGAGCTGGACGGCAGCGCGCGAGTTGTTACGGAGGCCCTGCGCGAGAGCTTGCCGACCGGCGACGGCGTGCCGCTCGATCTCGCACGGCTCGCGAACGGCGATGTGCTCGCGCTACGTGAGAGCGGCCTCGCACGACGCGATGCGGCCGGCGCGTGGCGCCGCGTCGCGCTGGCGCTGCCGCCGGGCGCACTGGCCACGCGCATCCTCGCGCTGACGAGCGGCGTGTGGGTCGCGACCGATGCGGGAGCTCTGTTCGCCCGTGAGCCGAGCGGCCCCTTCGAGCGTGCGAGCGCGCCAGCCGGCGGCGCCGCCATCGCGGCGCTCGCGGCGAACGAGCGCGAGCTGCTGCTGGCGGGCCCGCGCGGCGTGCTGCGCGCGGCGCTGCACGCACAGCTTCCAGCGGCGACCCGTGGCGTCGCGCCTGCGATCGCCGGCGCGCGCGAGCCGAGTGTACTCGCCGTGCAGCGCGCCGCGCTGCGTTACCTCGCCCTCGCACCGGGCC
>JANNKN010000828.1:0-10460 GCA_031396315.1 Deltaproteobacteria bacterium | reverse complement strand
GACGAACGGGTGCGCATGAGAGGCGACCCAGCCGCGCGCTTTCAGCTCGGGGTCGTCGTGGACGCGGAGTGCGAACTCGGGGTCGCAGACTTCGCACGGCACGCCGGCGGCGTCGAGCGCAGCGAACGCCTCGCTCGCGCTGCGCTTCGCGAACTCGGCGCCGAGCGCGATCGCGAGCTCCGCATCGTGCTTCCCGCGCGCGGCTTCGCTCGCGAAGCGCGCGTCGTGCGCGAGCGCGGGCACCCCGAGTGCGGCGCACAGGTGTGCGAAGGCGCCATCGCCCGGCGCGAGCACGCATAGCCAGCCCAGCTTCGTCTCGTAGAAGCGGTTCAGCGCGGAGAAGCCCGTCAGCGACGCGTCCGTGTGTGGGCGATCGAAGCCGGTGCCGTCGGGACGCGCGACGGCGTAGCTCGTGTTCAGCAGCTGCGCGTAAACGATCGAGGTGTCGCAGAACTGGCCCTCGCCCGTGCGCTCGCGATGCGCGAGCGCTTGCAGAATCGCGATCGCAGAGAGGAAGCCGTTGCCGGTGTCGCCGAGCGAGCAAAAGCTCCAGAGCGGCTTCCCGCCGCGCGCCATGCCGCCGTCTTCGAATTGCGTTCCAGCCAGGCAGCCGCCCATCTGGTCGTTGCCTGGCAGGTGCGCACGTGGGCCGTTCTCGAAGCCACGCGAGTGGCAGTAGACGAGGCGCGGGTTCAGCTTGCGCAAGCTCGCGTAGTCGACCCCCAATCGTTCGGCCGCGTCATAGCGCATGTTGTGCTGCACGACGTCGGCGCGCGCGACCAGCTCGTGCAAGATCTTCAACGCGCGCGCGTCCTTGAGATCGAGCGCGAGGCTGCGCTTGCCGTGATTCGCCATGTACGAGATGTGGTTCGCGTGCCAATAGATGTCGTAGAGCGCGTTGATCTTGATCACGTTCGCGCCGAGATCACTCAGCAGCTGCGTGCTGAACGGGCCCGCGATCGCGAGGCCGAGGTCGAGCACCGTAATGCCTTCGAGCGGTGCGCGGAGGGCACGGCCGGGCTTCGCCGCGGGCGCCGGCTTCGCTGCGAGCGCAGCCGCCTCCGCGCGCACCGCCGCGGTGTGCTCGCCCGGCTTCGCCGGCGGTGCGCCGACGCGCGCCGGATTCTTCGTGAGCCGGATCGCCGTACCGACCTGACGGATCGTGCCGAGCTCCGGGTCCTGCACTTCGACGACGCAGCCGTCGGCGAGCAGCAGCGGATCCGCGAGCGACTCCTCCGGCGAGCGCACGGCTTGGATCGTCATGTTCGCGGCGGCGGCGGCTTCCACCCAAGCGCGCGTCGGGAACTTCTTCACCGCCTCGGCGAGCAGCGGCTGATAGTGCTGCATCACGACCAGCTCACCCGGCCCGGTGCCGAAGCGATCGGGGTCGTTCTTCGCGGCGAGGTCGGGCGTCGCGTTCAGCGTGTCGCCGGCGGAGGCAGAGAGCAGGAAGCGCGGGTTCGGCACCCAGTTGTGGATCCAGCGCCCGTCCGCGCACTCGAAGTGCCCCTTCGGCGAGCGCGCGCCGAGAATCCAGCTGTCGAAGTCCTTCGCATCGACGTTCTCGGCGCGCTGCCAGACGCCGCTCGCGCAGGCGAGTGCGCCTTGCAGCAGCGAGGTCTCGACCCATTGTCCGCGGCCCGTGATCTCGCGCGCACGCAGCGCAGCGTGAATGCCGAGCGTCGCGGCGAAGCACGCGCCGAGGCTCGGATAGAACGACGCGGGGAAGACGGGCCCCGGCCGCGCGGGGCCTTGAACCTGCGACCAGTCGTGCTCGAGGTGCGCGAACGGGTCGGACCGGCGCGCCATGCGGTTCAGCGCGCCCTCGGGCCAGCCGCGCTGCTCGAAGTGGAGGCCGGAGCGCGCCGCGACCAGCGAGTCGTAACCCGGCCGCGCGGAGTGCTTGTTATTGCGGCCGTAGCCGGTGATCGAGCAGTAGATGAGCCGCGGGCTCGCGGCGGCGAGCGCGGCGTAGTCGATGCCGAGCCGCGCCGTGGTGCCGGGCGCGAAGCTCTCGACGAGCACATCCGCGTGGCGCGCGAGCGCGAGGAACGCGTCGCGATCCTCGGCGCTCTTCAGGTCGAGCACGGCGCTGCGCTTGCCTCGCTGCCAGACGCGGTAGCCGAGCTGCGTGCGGAAGGGGTCGCCGCTCGGCGGCTCGATCTTCGTGACGTCGGCGCCCGAGTCCGCGAGCAGCATCGTCGCCATCGGGCCTGCGATGCCCCACGAGAGATCGAGCACACGCAATCCGGAGAGCACCGCAGCCATCGCGCTACGAGATCCCGTACATGCGCGCGCCGTTCGCCCACGTGATCGCGTGCACCTCGTCCTCCGGCACACCGGCGAACTGCTTCTCGATCTTCGCGCCCGCATTCGGCCAGTTGCACACCGGGTGCGGGAAGTCCGTCGACCACAGCACGTTCTCGATCCCGATCGCGCGCCGCTGCTCGACGCCTTCGGGCTCGTGCACGAACGTCACCGCCATCTGGCGCTTGAAGTAAGTGCTCGGCAGCTCCTTGACCCCTGGGAACTCGTAGTGATGGTGCATGCGAGAATCCAGGTAGCGGATGAAGCCGGGCAGCCAGAACAGGCCCGGTTCGACGAATACGACGCGCAGCTTCGGATGACGCTCGAGAATCCCGGTGAGGATGTACCACTGCAGCGTCTCGGCGATCGCGAAAGCGGGAAGGCCCGTGAAGATGCCCTTCTGCGGCGTCGGATCGCGGCGGAACACGTCCCACAGCGATTCCTTCAGCGTGAGGTGGTTCGCGACCACGACGCCGGTTTCCTCGAACGCGCACCAGAGCGGCTCGTAGCGCGCGTCGTGGTAGTCGGGCATGCCGAGCTCGCTCGGAAAGTTGGGGATCTGGATCGAGCGCGCGCCGAGTGCCGCGAGCCGGTGGATCTCGCTCACCGCATAATCGATCTCGATCAGCGGCAGCTGATACGTGATCAGGATGCGCTTCGGGCTCACCGACGCGAACTGATGCAGCGTATTGTTGTACGCGGTCGCGCACTCCCTCCAGCGCGCGCCCACCTGATACACCTTGCTCGTGAAGTCGAATTCCGAATACATGACTTCGCATTCGACGCCGTCCGCGTCCATCGCGGCGAGCCGTGCCTTGGCGTCGAAGTAACCGGGGTGGCGCGCGGCCTCGAGGTCGACGAAATCCTCGAGCTCGAGCGACTGGCCGTTCTGCTGCCGCGCGCGCGCTGCGTCGAACTTCGCCATCCCCGCATCCCAGTCCGCGTGGAATTGCGACGCGAGGTTTTTCTTCACTTGATCGGAGAGAATCACGCAGTGGGAATCGGCGGAGAACAAGCGTCGCGGCATGAGGCCTCCTCGGTGGCGTGAGTCGATGCTAAAGTGCCTTTGGTATCGAGGTCAAGCGCAATGAGACGAGGCGACGCGAGTGAGGCAGCGAGGGGGCGCGCGCGGGCTGCACGCGAGATGCGCCCGGGCGATGCCGACCAGCTCGCCCGCCACCTGCTCGCGCTCTCGACCGCGATTCGCGACCGCATCAGCAGCGGCCTCGTCGCACAGGGCTACGCGCTCGGTCCTGCGGCCACGCAGGTGTTGCCGAACCTGCCGCTCGCAGGCCTCGGCATGTCCGAGCTCGCGGGCCGCCTGCGGCTCACGTTGCAGCGCACGGGCCAGCTGGTGCAACAGCTCGAGGACGAGGGCTACGTCGCGCGCGAGGCGGACGCGCGCGACGGTCGTGCGAAACGCGTCGTCTACACGCGCCGTGGCAGGGCGCTCGTGCGCGCTGTCGGCGGCGTGCTCGCGCGCGTCAGCAGCGAGCTCGAGACGACGATCGGGGCCGCGCGCTTCCGCCGCTTCTGCGCGGACCTGGCGAAACTCGACACCGCGGTGAACGGGGACGGCGCGGCGCTGCTCCTGCCGCCGCGCGTGTGACGCGCCTCGGGGGGCTCGCACTGCCAGCTGCAGCTCGTGTGCAACGTGCGCATTCGCCGGGGAATGCGGCAACTTCTCGGACTGCCCGAAACGGAGCGACCATGACCGACTCGACGCCCCCGCAGCCCGCCGCCTACGACGCCGACCTGCTGCGCGAGAAGTACCGCGCCGAGCGCGACAAGCGCCTGCGCACGGATGGCAACGAGCAGTACCGCGAGGTGACGGGCTCGTTCGCGCACTACCTCGACGATCCCTACACCCCGCGCGTCCCGCGCGCGCCGCTCTTCGACGAAGTGGACGCGCTCGTGATCGGCGGCGGCTTCGGCGGCCTGCTCGCCGGCGCGCGGCTGCGCGAGGCCGGCGTCGCGAGCCTGCGCGTGATCGAGAAGGGCGGCGACTTCGGCGGCACCTGGTACTGGAACCGTTACCCGGGCGCGGCCTGCGACGTCGAGTCGTACATCTACCTGCCGCTGCTCGAGGAGCTCGGCACCGTGCCGAAGGAGAAGTACAGCCGCGCGCCGGAGATCCTCGCGCACAGCCAGGCGATTGGGCGCCACTTCGATCTGTATCGCGACGCGCTCTTTCAGACCGAGGTGAAGGAGCTGCGCTGGGACGAGAAGGCGGCGCGCTGGATCGTCACGACCGATCGCGGGGACCGCTTCCGCGCGCGCTTCGTGGCGATGGCGAACGGCCCGCTGAATCGTCCGAAGCTGCCCGGCGTGCCCGGCATCGAGTCGTTCAAGGGCCACTCGTTCCACACCAGCCGCTGGGATTATGAATACACCGGGGGCGACTCGAATGGCGGGCTCACGGGCTTGCGCGGGAAGCGCGTCGCCGTGATCGGAACGGGGGCGACGGCGGTGCAGTGCATTCCGCACCTCGCAGAGAGCGCCGAGCAGCTCTTCGTCTTCCAGCGCACGCCGTCATCGGTGGACGTGCGCGCGAATCGCCCGACCGACGCCGAGTGGGCGAAGTCGCTTCAGCCCGGCTGGCACAAGAATCGGATGACGAACTTCAACATCCTCGTCTCCGGTGGGTGGCAGCCCGAGGATCTCGTCGCCGACGGCTGGACGGACATCATCCGCAAGCTGCTCGTGCGCGTGCAGAGCGACCCGACCGCGATCGCGACGCCCGAGGCCGCGACCGGCACGCTCGAGCTCGCGGACTTCGACAAGATGAATCAGATCCGCGCGCGCGTGGACGAGGTCGTCGCAGATCCGAAGACCGCCGAGGCACTGAAGCCGTGGTACCGGCAGTTCTGCAAGCGCCCGTGCTTCCACGACGAGTTCCTGCCGGCGTTCAATCGCCCGAACGTGACGCTCGTCGACACGAACGGCCGCGGCGTCACGGGCATTACGGAGAGGGGAGTCGTCGCGAACGGTGTCGAGGTCGCAGTCGACTGCATCGTGTTCGCGACCGGCTTCGAGGTCGGCACGAGCTATGCGCGGCGCGCGGGCTACGAGATCGTCGGGAGAGACGGCGTCACGCTCACCGAAAAGTGGGCGAACGGCGTGCGCACGCTGCACGGCATCCACAGCCGCGGCTTCCCGAACTGCTTCATCATGGGCACGCAGCAGTCCGCGTTCACGGTGAACTTCCCGCACGCGATCGACGAGCAGAGCCGGCACATTGCCTACGTCGTCGGGCACGCGCTGAAGAACGGCGTCGCGAAGCTCGAGCCGTCGCAGGCCGCCGAGGACGCGTGGGTCGAGGGGATCGTGCAGCTTGCGCGATTCGGCCGCGACTTCCTCGAAGCCTGCACGCCCGGTTACTACAACAACGAGGGCAAGCTGAGCGATCTCGCCGCGCAGAACGGCCCCTACGGCGCGGGGCCTGAGGCGTTCTTCCAGCGCATGAAAGAGTGGCGCGAGGCCGGGAAGCTCGAAGGCCTCGAGCTGGGGAGCTGACGGACATGCCGGGCTACGTGATCGCAGATGTCGAAGTGTTCGATCCCGCCGTTTTCGAGGAGTACCGCGCGGGCGTGTCGGGGACGATCGCCGCTTACGGGGGCCGGTATCTCGTGCGCGGCGGGGCGACCGAGACGAAGGAAGGCGACTGGTCGCCGAATCGTCTGATCGTGCTCGAGTTTCCGAGCCTGGCTCGCGCGCGCGAGTGGTTCGACTCGGCCGAGTACCGCCCGTTGATCGCGCTGCGCCAGCGCAGCGCGCGCACGAAGATCGTGATCGCCGACGGCATGTGAGCGCGACGGCGCGCCGCGGTAGCGTGCCTGGTGCGCGAGACGCTTCGCGCGAAGGAGCCCTGATGAGCGACGCGAAGGCCGCCGGCCTAAACCTCGGCGAGTCGATGCCCGATCTGCTCGGCCGCTACCTGAAGTTCTTCCGTCCCGCGCACGAGGAGGGCGTCGTGCCTGCGCGCATCAAGGAGATCGCGCGGCTCAAGATCGCGGCACTCAACGACTGCGACACTTGAAGCTTCGCGCGCTACGCGTCGGCGACGCGTCAAGGGCTCGATGAAGAGACGATCCGCCAGATCCACCTGCCCGAGGCGGAACGCAAGCTTGCGCCGCGCGACGCGCTCGCGGTGCGCTACGCGGAGCGGATGGCGACCGACTTCCGCACCGTCGACGCGGGTTTCCTGGCGGAGCTCCGCCAGCACTTCGTGGACGCCGAGATCGCGGAGCTCGGCTTCATGATCGGGCAGTACATGTCGTTCGGGCGCATGCTCGTGATCGCGGGCTCCGACAAGGGCGCCTGCGAGATCTACGTCCCTAACTACTAGGCGCGGCGCTCAGCGATCGAGCACGTCCGCGGCGACCAATTCCTCGAGATACGGCACGTCCCACCACGAGAGCTGCAGCTCCTTCGCGCGGCGGAAAAACAGCTGCGTGTCGTACTCGATCGTGAACGCGACGCCGCCCCAGATCTGGGCGCAGGTGCGCGTCACGTCCTGATAAGTGTTGGTCGCGAACAGCTTCGCCATCGGCGCGAAGCGCGCGACGCTCCGGCCGTGCGCGCGGTTCCACGCCGCCTCGTGCACGAGCACGCGGCCGCCGTCGATGCGCGTCGAGGCGTCGGCCATGTAGTGCGAGAGCGCCTGGAACGCGCCGAGCGGCTTGTCGAATTGCTTGCGCACCTTCGCGTACTCGACCGTGTCTTCGAGGCACGCGGCCGCGCCGCCGATCGCGTACGCGGCGAGCGGGATCAGGCCGTCGTTCGTGAGCACGCGGCTGAAGGTTTCCCAACCGCTGCCGGCCGCGCCGATGCGTGCACTCTGCGGGACTCGCGCGCCCGTGAAGTCGATGCGGTAATGAGGTTCGCCCGATGCCGAGAGGTAATGCGTGAGCTTCAGGCCCGGCGTGCTCGGGTCGACGAGCAGGAGGTCGATGCCGGCAGCGGTGCGCGCGAGCACGATCAGTCGGTCGGCGGCGCCCGCGTAGTTCACGTGCCGCTTCGTGCCGCTGAGCACGAAGCTCGCGCCCTCGGCTTTTGCCGCGAGCTTCACGCCTTCAGGGCCGTAGCCGCGGTCAGGCTCGAGCCACGCGACCGTGATGATTGCGTCGCCGCGCGCGATCCGCGGTAGCCATTCGTTCTTTTGTGCGTCGCTACCCGCTGCGAGCAGGATGCCCGCCGAGAGCACCGAGCTCACGAAGTGCGGCGTGGGTGCGAGCGCGCGGCCGAGCTCTTCGTAGACGAGCGCAGCTTCGAGCACGCTCTGCGCGCCGCCGCCGTAGCTCTCCGGGATGAGCAGGCCCGTGAGCCCCGCCTCGGCCATCTGCTTCCACAGCCCGGCGGGGTACCCCTTCGCATCGTCCTCGGCCTTGCGCACGACGCTGCGCGGGCAGTGCTCTTTGAGCAGCCCGCGCGTCATGTCTTGGATCAGCCGCTGTTCGTCGTCGAGCTGGAGGTCCACCGTCTTCCCCTAATCAATGGATGCGATGATCGCGGCTAGAAGTTCTTCGGCAGCCCGAGATGGCGGCGCGCGATGATGTTCTTTTGGATCTCGCTGCCGCCGCCGCCGACCGTCTCGTTCATCGTCGCGCGATAAGCGCCCTCGAAGCGGCCGCGCAGCGGCGCCTCGTCCTGCCCTTCGCGGATCGTGCCGGCGACGCTCATCAGGTCGAGCGCCTCGTCGCACACGCGCTGCGAGAGCGTGGTCGTGAACAGCTTGTACTGCGACGACTCGACCGTCGGCGGTTTGCCGCTGCCTGCCTTCGCCGCGCATACGAAACGCGTGCTGAGCGCCTTCGCGACCGCAGTGTCGGTGACGATGTTCGCGAGCACGCGGCGCACGTCGCGATCCTCGCGCACGGGCTTGTCGTCGCGTTGCGCCGTGCGCGCCCAGCCGACCAGCACCTTCGTGCGTTCGGCGATCGGCGAGAGCGTGAACATCGTGAAGCGCTCGAGGTCGAGCGCCTCGGAGATCATCTGAAAGCCTTGGCCGCGCTTCCCGACCAGATAGTCGTCCGGCACGAACACGTCCTTGAAGAACACCTGATTGGTGGTGTCCTTCCCGACCGTCGGCAGGCTCTGCACCTCGAGGCCCGCGTGATTCATCGGGATCAGGAACAGGCTGATGCCGTCGTGCTTCGGCTTATCAGGGTCCGTGCGCGCGCCGACCCAGTACCAGTCCGCGAAATGCGCGGAGGTGGTCCACATCTTCTGGCCGTTCAGGTTCCAGCCGCCCGGTACTTTGTCAGCCTTCAGCTGCATGTTGGCGGCATCGCTGCCCGCGTTCGGCTCGCTGTACCCGACAGCGAATTCGACGTCGGCTGCGAGCACTTTCGGCAGGAACTCGCGCTTCAGCTTCTCACTGCCGTGGCGGATCAGCGTCTTGCCGATGATGCCGACGCCCTTGCCAATTTGGGGCGCCGCGTGCCGCGCGAGCGCCTCGTTCAGGATGTACTCGTAGACGCCGGGGATCTCCTGGCCGCCGTACTCCTTGGGCCACGACATTCCGAGCCAGCCCTTGGCGGCGAGCTTCTTCATGAACGCGCGGCGCTCCGGCGTGTCGGCGAGCTGCGTGAAGTTCTCGCGGGTCGGGTCCATCACGACCGGGTCGTGGTTCTCGACCAGCCAGCGCTCGACCTCGTCCGCGAACTTCTGCTCTTGGGGCGTGAAATCGAAGTCCATCGCGGGCCTCCTAAGGCTGGGAGCCGATTGCTGCGGCCTTCCCGTGATATACGAGACGGAGCGTCTTGTAAATGGTCGCCCCGAGGGGGCGGCCGCGTGCCGAAGCAGACGAGAGGCGCAAGTTTCTCCAAGCCCGGCGGACGCTTCCGATGCAAGGTTGGCATCGCCGAGCGCGCCGCGGATCGTTTGATTCGGCCCGCGCAGAGATGGAGAATCCCCGCCGATGTCCGCGCGAACGCTCTTCCGCTCCGCGTCGCTGGTGGTGGACGAGTTCCGCTGCAGCGCACACCGCGGTGACGTCCCGTACGCGGAAGTTTTCGGCGACTTCAGCCTCTCGTATGTGAGCCGCGGCAGCTTTGGCTGTCGCACCCGCGGCGCGGACCACGAGTTGGTCGCGGGCTCCCTGCTGATCGGCCGTGCCGGCGACGAGTACGCCTGCACGCACGAGCACCTCGCGGGCGGCGACGAATGTCTCGCGTTCCATTTCGCACCGGCGCTCGCGGAAGAAATCGGAGCCGCGAGTGCCATCGCGGGCGCGGGGAGCGCGCCGCCCTTGCCGGAGCTGATGGTGATCGGCGAGCTCGCACTCGCGGCTGCGCGCGGCGACAGCAACCTCGGGCTCGACGAGCTGGCGCTCGTCTTCGCACATCGCTTCGTCGCGCACGCGGGGAGCCGGACGCGGCAGGCGGTGCCGGCCTCGGCGCGCGATCGCGCTCGCGCCGTCGAGAGTGGGCATTGGCTCGACGCCAACGCGCACCAGCCGCTCGACCTGGCGGGCGCGGCGCAGCGGGTCGGCCTCAGCGAGTTCCACTTCCTTCGCGTCTTCGCGCGCGTGCTCGGCGTAACGCCGCACCAGTACCTGGTGCGCTCACGCCTGCGCCGCGCCGCGCGCTTGCTCGCGGAGGGCGCGCGCTCGATCACGGAAGTCGCGCTCGAGGCGGGCTTCGCGGATCTCTCGAGGCGGGCTTCGCGGATCTCTCGAATTTCGTGCGCACCTTCCACCGCGCAGCGGGAGTCTCGCCGCGCGCATTTCGCAGCGCAGCACTCGGCGACCGCAAGATCCTCCAAGATCGGATGTCGTTCGTTCTCTAGGGTGCTTCCTAACAAGGAGGCCTCATGTTCGACCACATCGGATTGTCGGTGAGAGACGTAGACGCGAGCGTTCGCTTCTACACCCGCGCGCTCGAGTCGCTCGGCTGCGTGCTCTGCTCGCGCGACGACGCGGGCGCAGGCTTCGGGCCGCCCGGCGCGCCCGCGCTCTGGCTGCATCGCAGCGACGCCGCGGCGGCGCGCGCTGCACACGTCGCGTTTCGTGCGCCGAGCCGCGACGCGGTGGCGCGCTTCCACGCGGCGGGCGTCGCCGCCGGTGGGCGCGACAACGGAGCGCCGGGGCTGCGCCTCGACTATGGGCCGGCTTATTACGCCGCGTTCCTGATCGATCCCGACGGCAACAA